>NZ_JBEZZB010000034.1:0-71666 GCF_040638955.1 Actinoplanes sp. NPDC024001 | reverse complement strand
GTCCGGGGCGAGGCCGGCCCGCTCCCGCAGCACCCCGTCGAGGAAGGCCAGCACCTGCGGCCCGGCCGGGTCGACCAGGTGGCCGCCGCCGATCATCTCGTGGCGCACCCGCGGCAGCAGCCCGGCCAGCGCCTGGTCGGCGGCCCGGAACGGCGCCGGGGAGTCAGCCGCCGAGATCAGCAGCGTGGGCCGGTCCAGCCCGCGGAAGGTGCCGGCTTCCGGAGCGGTCCAGTCCCCGTTGACCTCGGCGAGCACCGCCGTCCCCTCGCTCCGGAGCAGATCACGCACCTCACCGGGCATCCCCTCCCACCCGTCCCCGCCGAAGACCTCCCGGAACAGGTATTCGGCCGCGGCGGCCGGGGGGCCGGCCGCGTTGACCCGGTGCCGCACGCTGCGCCACCAGCCGCGCATCGGCGCGGACAGCGTCGGCAGCGCGGGCTGCAGCAGGATCAGCGCGATCACCGACTCCGGGCAGCGCCGCGCCATCTCCAGCGCGACCTCACCCCCATAACTGCGCCCCACCAGTACGGCGGGCAGCGCATCCAGCCTCCGCAGCAGCTCATACGCGTCGTCGGCGTGCTCGGCGATGCCGGTCCGCTCGTAGGGCACGGGCCGCTCGCTGCGCCCACACCCGCGCCGGTCGTAGAGGATGAGCCGCCCGCGCGCCGACAGCTCCGGCACCGCGCCGGCCCACAGTCGCGCCGAGCCCCCGGTCCCGTGGATCCCCAGGATCGGTGGCCCCGCCCCATACTCCTCATAGCACAGGGTGACCCCATTCACCCTGACCGTAGTCATGCAAGCACAGTACGCGTCGCCATCGGCAAACGTGAAAACGCCGACGCCCACCGCCACCGCGCCCAGCCCACCGATCCAACTGACGCCCAGCACCCGACTCGAACCCGCGAGACAGCCCTGGCCGTCAGCCGAACCACCCGGCTGACGCCCAGCGCCGGCAAGGAGGGCGTCAGGCAGCACTGGCGCGCAGCCGAGCCACCCGGCTGACGCCCAGCGCCGGCAAGGAGGGCGTCAGGCAGCACTGGCGCGCAGCCGAGCCACCCGGCTGACGCCCAGCGCCGGCAAGGAGGGCGTCAGGCAGCACTGGCGGGCAGCCGAGCCACCCGGCTGACGCCCAGCGCCGGCAAGGAGGGCGTCAGGCAGCACTGGCGGTCAGCCGAGTGGGGCGTGCCTGGCCGGGCGGCAGAAAAGCCGGCCCAAAGGGGAACGCCGCTGCGAATTCCACGGGGGAAGAACTCGCAACGGCGTTCACCGTACGTTAACTGAGCGGACGCTCCGCGTCCAGTCATGATCGTCAGCGAAGTTGGGGGTAGAGCAGGCCGGTGGCGATCACGCCGACCACGGCGCCGGCGATGACCTGGGCGGTGGTGTGGTCGCCGAGGCGGACGCGGGACCAGCCGACGGCGGCGGCCGGCGGCCAGGTCAGAGCGAGCCAGGGTCCGAAGACGACGGTGAGGGTGACCGCGGTGCCGGCCGCGACCAGGCTGTGGATGGAGATCTTCCAGCGGGCGATCAGTGTGATCGGGGTGGCCACCACCAGGGCGGCGGCCATGCAGGCGATCAGGGCGAGCAGGTCGCGGGGTGCGCCGGCGGCGAACAGGGCGAGGGTGCCGGAGGCGGTCGAACCCAGGCAGACCAGCAGCGGCAGGGTTCGCTGGGCACGGACTCCGACGTGGCGGTCGGTCCAGGCGCCGCGGCGCACGCCGTGCAGGATGTAGGCGATCGGCAGGAAACTGGCGGCGGCCGCGGCGATGACACCCCAGATCAGGGCGGTCAGCGCGGAGGCGGTGGCATGCCAGGCGACCGCGATCAGCACGCCGGCGACCAGCACGGCGGGCGACAGGATCTCGGTGAGCAGCCGGGCGATCCGGTCGGCGGGGCGGGTCTCAACGGTTGGCGTCGTCATGGGCTTCCTGCTGGGCACGGTCGGCGGAGGCGGGAGGCGCGGAGGCGGGAGCAGCGGCAGCGGCGGGAGCGGCGGCGGCGGGAGCGGCAGCGGCGGGAGCGGCGGACTGCTGGGCTCGGGCCAGGGCGGCCGGGAACAGCCGGGAGACGGCGGCGAGATGTCGCACGCTGGCGTCCAGGTCGGACTCGTCGAGCAGGGCCAGAGCCGTGGACGGGCGAGGCGGGCGGCGCGACGCTTCCGGCGTACGCATCAGGTAGTCGACCATCGCGGCGATGCCGGCGGCGTCCCTGGCGGCCTGGACCTCGGCGGGGGTGCGGCCGGCGGCGGCAGCCGCGCTGGCGGCGTGCTCGCCGGCGCCGGCGTCGAGGTAGCCGTCGTGGCGGCGCAGCCCGTCGAGGATCTCGATGACCCGGCGGTAGGTCTCGACGCCGAGCGTGGTCAGCGGCGGACGCCGCCGGGGCGGGTGCAGCACGGCAGCGCTGTCGAGGTCGTGCAGGGCCCGCCACAGCGGGTACATGGCGCGGTAGAGGCGGTACTGGCCGGGCCACTGGCGCAGGGCGCGGGCGGCCCGGGTGAGCGACGGGATGACCAGGCCGGCGCTGACCAGGGTGATGCCGAGGCCGATGAGCACCCGGGAGACCGGCCGCTCCGACCAGGGCAGGTCGCCGCCGAGCGAGACGATCAGGATGAAGACGCCCTTGTGCACCACGTAGATCAGGCCGACCAGGGCGCCGGCGCTGAGCACGCGCAGGCCGGCGCGCAGCGCCGACGGCGGCAGCTGGCGCGAGTAGCGCAGCGACATCCGCATGATGTCGACCATCGCGAGCGCCAGATAGGCCAGGAAGCTGATCATGTATTCGCGCATCCACGGCGCGCCCGCGTAGCGGTCGGCGAAATGCTCGGCGTCCTCGACGCTGAAGTCGGCGACCACGAAGACGACGCCCATGATCACGGCGGCCAGGGCGAGCAGCAGCCAGCGGTGGGCGGCTCGCCGCCGGGCCGTCGCCGGGTCACTCAGATGCAGAAACAGCGACTGTACGGCGGCAGCCGCGACCAGTGCGCAGAGGTGGATGAGGTACCGCCCCAGGTTCGGCACCCCGCTGAGCTGCCCGATCGCGTGGTAGACCGGCTTGCAGGACAGGACCTGGGCGACGCCGAGCCCGGCCAGCACCCCGCAGGTGGCCCGCAGTGCCGGGTTGCGGGGGTCCCGCAGCAGCTGAACGGTCTTCGGAACGAGGGCGGCGAAGGCGACCGCTCCGGCGAGCAGCGGGGTGTAGTCGCTCATCTCTTCCAGTTCCGGTCGGCGGCCAGGGCCGAGCTGACCCGGTCCAGGGCGGCGGTGCGCACGTCGGCCGGGTCCCGGGGCCGGGGCACCGGGGAGCGGCGCGCGGCGAACCGGCTGATCACGCTGGCCACGCCCTCCGCCTCACGTTCCTGCGCGTCCGGGTAACGGGTGGTGCGGCCGAGGACCCGCTCCACCACGGCCGGGTCGAGGAAGTCGAAGCCGAGGCTGTCCAGCCGCAGCCGTCCGCTGTGGTCGCAGAGCATGTGGGCCAGCTCGTGCAGCAGGATGTGCTCGCGCAGCACGGCCGGCGCCCGGTTGTCGACGACGATGTAGTCGGCGCGGGCGGTCGCCAGCCACAGCCCGCAGGGCGCGCCGGCGTCGCTGGTGTCCATCGGCAGCAGGTGGATGGGCCGGCCGCGTTTGTCGGCGATGTGCTCGCTGAAGGCACGCGCGTCGAACGGCACCGGGATGGTGATGTCCAGCCGGCGCAGGAGCTGCTCGTAACGGCGTATCTCCCGGGCGCGCACGCTACGGCAGGCCCTCTATCTCGCGGACCTGGTCGAGCATGGTGGAGACGAGCTTGAGGTGCGACGGTGACAGGCCGCGGGCCTTGAGCGCGATCACCCGGACGCACGGGTCGTCCATGGCGTCGTCAGCGGCCCGCAGCTTCTCGGTGACCTCCACCGCGGCGCGCAGCTGGTCGAGTTCGCGGGTGACGTGGCTCTGGTCGCCGTCGTCGAGCAGGAACGCCGCGGGCACCCCGAAGAACCGGGCGAGCGCGCGGATCTGCTGCACGCCGGGGTTCTCGCGTTCCCCGGTGCAGATGTAGTTGATGTACGCCGCGGAGATGTCGAAGCCCTGGTCGCGTTTGATGGCCTCGGCCACCTCGCGCACCGAGTAGCGGGGTTTGCCCACCGGCCGGACCGTCTCGAACAGAAAGTTGAGCCGGTCCCGGATGCTCACCCGTCACTCCCCTCCCGCTGTCAACCGGATCTGCGATCAGTTGACACGAATCCCGCGATCATGCGTATGCTCATGTCCGCTGTCGACAGATCCGACGCGCACGCAGCGTACCGGACCTCATCAGTTGACATTGATGTGCGGTTCCTCGGTGTCCACCGGGGAGGTACGGCGCGTCGGCCTCATCACGGGGACGAGGGACGGCGCGGCGCCCGCAGCGCCATGCCCTCGGTGACGCCGATCGCCCGAGCCTCCCCGGTGGAGGAAAGTTCCTCTACTCGGCCCCGTGCAGCCGGATGTCGTCGACCTCCACGTCGACGTTGCTGACGTGCAGCCCGTAATGCTCGACCGCCTCGATGACCTTCTTGCGCACCTCGGCGGTCACCTGCGCGGCGACCTCACCGGCCGCGATCACCAGCACCACGGTGATGTCGACGTCGAGACCGTCCACCTTGGCCGTCACCCCGCGAGTGGCGTCGCCGACCTTGTCCAGGCCGACCCGGTCCAGCACGGCGTTGAAGAACCGGGCCACGTCACCGCCGAGCTCGGCCACACCGGGCACCGAACGGGCCGCGGCGGCGGCCAGCTTCTCGACGACCTCCCGCTCGAACCTGGTGTTTCCGCGGTAGGCGGCCACCTCCACGACCTCCGCGCCACCGTGCTGCGGCGGCACGGCCGGCACCACCGCGGGCAGGAACACCTCCTGCGTCCGGTCCGCGTGGAACTCGGTGTCACTCATGCTCTTGTTTCCTCTACCTGGTGCCGTCGGCGCCCTTGATCATTGTTTGGGGCGGGCCGGAGCATAACCGGGCGGCTGGTGCGGCGGCGGCAGCAGTGGCTCGATCGCGACGACCGGGCGCTCGACCGGTTCGGCCGCGGTCACCTCGACCTCCTCGTCGTAGAGCACGATCGGCAGCCGGGCGCTCTCGCCGTCGCGCAGGCTCACCCGTACCGTCTCGTGGTCGGTCTCGACCAGCAGCCGCAACCCGCTGTGCCGCAGCCGGAACCGCAGCCTCGCGATGCCGGTGGGCAGCCGCGGCGCCAGGGCCAGGACCTCGTCGCGTTCGCGCAGCCCGCCGAAGCCCTCGACGATCGCCGACCAGGCGCCGGCGAGCGAGGCGATGTGCAGCCCGTCGCGGGTGTTGTCGTGCAGGTCGCGCAGGTCGACCATGGCCGCCTCCCACGCGTAGTCGTGGGCCAGCTCCAGGTGGCCGACCTCGGCGCACATCACCGCCTGGGTGCTCGCCGACAGCGACGAGTCGCGCACCGTGATCCGCTCGTAGTAGTCGACGTTGCGGGCCTTCTGCTCGGCGGTGAAATGCTCCGCGCACCAGTGCATCGCCAGCACCAGATCGGCCTGCTTGACCACCTGCCGCCGGTAGAGCTGGAAGTAGGTGGCCTGCGTCATCAGCGGATCGTCCGAGCGGGTCTGCGGGAAGACCCACGGGGCGTAGCGGGTGAAGTTCTCCGACTGCGGGTGCACGCCGAGCCGCTCGTCGTAGGGCACATGGACGGCGTGCGCGCAGGCACGCCAGGTGTCCGGCTCGTCCGGGCGCACCCCGAGCCGTTCGGCGATCTCCGGATGGCGGGCGCACGCGTCGGCGGCGGCCCGCAGGTTCCGGGCGGCCATCAGGTTGGTGAACACGTTGTCGTCGGCGACGGCGCTGTACTCGTCCGGGCCGGTGACACCGTCGATGTGCCAGGCGCCGCCGGCGTCGTGGTGGCCGTGCGACACCCACAGGCGGGCGGTCTCCACCAGGATCTCCAGGCCGCACTCGGCCTCCAGCGAGGTGTCGCCGGTGACCTTGCGGAAGCGGTCGACGGCCCGGGCGATGTCCGCGTTCAGGTGCAGCGCGGCCGATCCGGCCGGCCAGTAGGCCGAGCACTCCTGCCCGGCGATCGTGCGCCACGGGAACGCGGCGCCGTCCAGGCCGAGCGTACGGGCCCGGTCGCGGGAGTGGCCGAGGATCGAGTGCCGCCAGCGCAGCGCGTCGGCGGCCGCCTGCGGGCAGGTGTACATCAGCAGCGGCAGCACGTAACCCTCGGTGTCCCAGAAGGCGTGCCCGTCGTAGCCGGGACCGGTCAGGCCCTTGCCGGCGATGGCGCGGCGTTCGGCACGCGCGCCGGCCTGCAGCACGTGGAACAATCCGAACCGGATCGCCTGCTGCAGTTGCGGGTCGCCGTCGACCTCCACGTCCGCGGCGTCCCAGAAGTCGTCAAGGTACTCACGCTGCTCACGGATCAGCCCGTCCCAGCCGGCGTAGCGGGCGCCGGTGAGGGCGGCGGCCACGTGGTCGCGCAGGGCCTCGGTGGAGCGGGAGGTGCTCCACCCGTACCCGAGGAACTTGATGACGCGCAGCCGCTCGCCGGGCTGCAGGACGGTGACCACCGTGGTGCGCGCCCAGTCGGCGCGCACGTCGGTCTCCTCCTGGAAGTCGCCGGGCGCCTCCACGATGTGGTCCATGCCGGCGGCCATCAGCAGGCGGCTGCCCCGGGTACGGTGCAACAGCACCGCCCCGTGCTGCTCGGTGTCCTGCTCGACGGCTTCCAGCGGGTGTTCCAGGGCGGCCGCGACCCGCGGGTCGTCGGAGACCTTCACCTGCTCCTCGCCGGCTTCCAGGCCCGACTGCACGGTGACGCGCACCGGCTGGCCGAGCGCCTCGACCTGGTAGTCGACGGCGGCGACCGCCCGCTGGGTCAGCGACACCAGGCGGCGGCTGCGGATGCGCACCCGCCGCCCGGCCGGCGACTCCCACTCGACGTCGCGGCTCAGCGTCCCGGCGCGCAGGTCCAGCACCCGCTCGTGGGAGTGCAGCACCCCGCTGCCGACGTGGAACTGCTCGTCGTCGACGGTCAGCCGGATCAGCTTGCCGTCGGTGACGTTGACGATCGTCTGGCCCTGCTCGGGATAGCCGTAGCCGCCCTCCGGGTAGGGCAGCGGCCGCTGTTCGTAGTAGGAGTTCAGGTAGGTGCCGGAGATGCCGTACGGCTCGCCCTCGTCGAGGTTGCCGCGCAGGCCGAGATAGCCGTTGGACAGGGCGAAGACCGATTCGGTCTGGGCGAGCAGGTCGAGGTCCAGGCGGGTCTCGCGCACCTGCCACGGCTCGGCTGGGCAGATCTCCTCACCGATCATGCCGAGGGTTTTGCCGTAAACGCGGCGCTGAAACCCGTGAGTCAGTAGGAGTGATTGTTCTGCCAGTGGGACCAGGCGCCGCACGGCGACCGGTACCGGCCCTTGATGTAGCCGAGTCCCCAGGTGATCTGGGTGGCCGCGTTGATCCGCCAGTCGTCGCCGGCCGAGGCCATCTTCTTGCCGGGAAACGCCTGGGGAATGCCGTAGGCGCCGGAGCTGGGATTCTCGGCCAGGTGGTTCCAGCCGCTCTCCTTGGTCCAGAGCTGTTCCAGGCAGCCGAACTCGGCGATGGCGAAGCCCTTCTTCAGCATCAGCGCGCAGCCGGTGGCGCGGTTGCCCTTGAACTCGGCGCAGGACTGCGGGATCTTGCCGGGGTACGGCACCGATCCGCTCGGCTTCTCCTGCTGCTCGGCCTGCTTCTCCTTGCGCTTGCGCTCCAGCGCGCGGGCCTGCCCGGCGGCCACCTTCACCTGGCTGGCGGCTTTCGCGGCGGCCTGGCCCTCGGCGGCGGTGCGCGACGCCCGGTCGGCGATGTGCCGGGCGTGCCGCTGCTTGAGCAGCGCCTCCTCGTTGGCGACCACGCTCTGCGGCTGCGGGAGCTCGCGGGCCTCGCCCAGATGGACACCGGCTGCCGCACCCGCCACCAGCAGCGCGACCGAGGCCGCCCGCACACCGAACTTCATCACGTCAGATAAGACGGCTGCGGGCGGCCGATCGTGTAGTGGTTCCGCGAGATCGTCAGTGGTCGTCGATCTCGATCGATACCCGGTGCTCGCTGGACCTCCAGTTCGGCACCGGCATCGCACTGAAACCGCCACCGCGCTGCCTTGACAGGATCGACACGGTGCCGAGGCGCCGCTGGGCGGCCGGGATGAAAACGTCCATTCCGGTCATGAAGGTGACCGCGAAGAACTCCGGCAACGGCGCGGTCAGATCGGTCACACCGTCGCTGCCGTCGTCGAAGACGAAGACGCCGATGACCCGTTTGCTGCGCGGCGCGTTCGCCGCGTTCAGGATGTTCCGCCCGTCGATCCAGAGTTCGTCCCCTTCCGCACCCCACCACTCCTTCTGCCGCTGGAAGGTCAGCGCGGTGTGCCGGTCGCTGGTGTCGACCAGCGCGCCGATCCCCTCGCCCGGCCGGCTGGTGAGCAGCCGGACAAACGCGTCCGAGCGCACGAACGGCTCGAAGTAGAAGTGGTGCGTGGCCTGACCGGCGCGGACCAGCGCGAACTCGTAGCGGGCGTACGGCAGCACCGGCATCGGGCCGAACGAGCCGTCCGCCGCGACCGGCTGCACCCGCGCCGGGCGGTGGGTCAGGCGGCGGCCGGTCAGCGGGCTCACCGGGTAGAGCTCGACGGTTGCCGCGCCGACCCCGGCGTTGCTGGGGAACAGCACCGCGCGGCCGGAGACCTGCGGGTGGCGCTGCGGCACGACGGCGGTGGTGCGGGGCTCGCGGCCCTGCAGGAAGCGGTAGATCTCGCGGAACGACTCCTCCGACGACACCGTCTGGGTGTGCGACTGGTCGGGGAAGTGCACGTTGGTGGCGCCGGCGACGGTCCGGGCCGGGTCGCCCTCGCCCCAGATCGCCAGCGTGCGTACCCCGCCGGGCAGCGCGGTCGCGGGCCGGCCGTCCAGGTTCACGTAGTTCGCCACCCGGGCGGCCCGCGCCGGGGAACTGTTCAGGTAGCCCTGCGTCACGAAGGTGCCGAGCGAGTGGGCGAGCAGGTCGACCTGCTCGGCGCCGCTGGCGGCCAGCAGCCGGGCGATCCGGGCGTCCAGGTCGGCGTAGACCGAGGCGATGATGGTGGCGATGTTGGGCGAGTCGTACTCGTGGGCCTCGATCAGCTCGATCGGGTACCCGTTGCTCGCCAGGCGCTTGGCCTGGGTGCGGAACTGCATCGCGGAGCCGGCGCTGCCGTGGATGAAGACGGCCGGGCGCGTTTCGGCGCCGGCCCGCACCGGCTCAGCGGCGGCGGGCGTCGGTGCGGTCAGGCCGGCGGCGGCCAGAGCCGCCCCGGCGAACAGGGAAAGCAACCTTCGGCGAGCGATCCACATCGGCCCTCCCGATAGATGGCAGTGATTTTGCACTGGCAGTGTGCATACTGCCTGCCCGCCGTGCGGCGCACAACGCCATCAGCGAGATCGCTTACCATTGCCCGCGTTCTTTCCCTAGCTTTCCGGCGGCCGGCACCCGACGCTTTTCCGGCGGCCGGCATCCGGCGCGAAACGAGGCGGCATGCGGTGGTTGCGGTTCGGCCCGGCGAAACGGCAGGTCCAGCACGATCCCGCCCATCAGCAGGAGCTGCTGGACGATCTGCGGCAGCGGTTCGGGCCACAGATCCAGGCGCCGTTCGCCCAGCAGGCGGCCGGCGCGGCCGATCTGCTGCAGGGTGACGACGGCGTGGGCGCGGCCGCCACCGTGCTCCGTGAGTTCGCCGACTCGGCGTACACGCAGATGTATCACCAGGCGGCCAACCTGCGGCTGGCCGCGGACCGCACCAACTACCGGCCGCTCTGGCAGGCGGCCGGCACGCATCTGCAGTGGCCGCTGTTCGCCCTGCCGTGCGGTTACCACCCGTACATCCAGGTCACCGCCGCGACCGCGGTCCTCGGCACGCAGGCCCGCCAGGCGGTCCGGGTCGCCGGGCCGGAGCTGCTGCTCAGCCACGTCTTCGAGATCCTCGACCTGACCATCTGCGGCTGGGAGTTCGGCCGGGTCCGGGTCGACGTCGACGCGGCCACCCTGGTCACCCGCCTGATCGGCACCGCCCGCGACCTGCGCGCCGCGATGGGCAACCCGCCGCCGCTGCCCAACCCGGTCCGCGAGCTGATGCGCCGCAACAACACGATCACGGTCCTGGACGCCTCGGGGACGCGCGCGGTCGGCGGGCTCAACCCGGGCAAGGAGATGCGCGAGGCATTGCTCGCCTGAAACCCTTCAGTGCGCGCCGGCGGCGCCGATGTTCGCGGCAATCCCCCGTCACCGCGCGCCCTGCAGGAAGGACCTCCCGCCATGACCTTGCCCTCCGACCGTGGGGTCCCGGTACGCGGCGACATGTGGCGCCCGGAGGACGAGCTGCTCAACAGCGTCATCCGCAAGTCGATCGACGACTACTACCGTCGTACGCCGGGCACCGGCAGCAGCCCGGTGCTGGCGGCCGGCGCGCTGGTGCTCGCCGCGTTCGCGCTGGTCGTGGCGGTCGGCACCGGCAGTCCGATGCTGGCGCTCGGCATCGCGGTGCTGATGGCGCTGGCCGGGGTGATCTACATCGGCATGAAGGCCGCACCGTTGAAGGTGGACCGGCTGCAGATCCTCTCCGTGGTGGGCGGCCCCGGCAACCTGCCCGCCGGCTACCTGGTCTACCCGGACGCGTGGAAGGCCGGCATGCCGGAGTACCTGGCCGCCGTCTCCAACCGCCACCTGCGGGTCGCGGTCCGGCTGTGCCGCGAGCACCCCGGTTCGGTGTCCGACCTGCTGCGCCTGGTGCGCCGGGCGGAGAAGCAGTTCGTCACGCTGCACAGCGGCAAGGAGCCGATGGAGTCGGAGCTGTACCGGGTGGCGGCGCGGATGACCATGGAGCACGCGGCCCTCGCGCCGGCCCTCAGCTGACGCGCCGGCCGGCGTGCCGGCCCGGGGTGCAGCCGTACTCACGGGCGAACGCGGCCACGAAGGCCGACGGGCTGGCGTAGCCGACCAGGTGCGCGACCTCGGTGACCGGATGCCGGTCGAGCAGCACGCGGGAGGCCTTCAGCCGCAGCATGGTGCGCCAGCGGGTGTAGGCCATCCCGTACTCACGCTCGAAGTCGCGTTGCAGGGTCTTGGCGCTGACGTGCAGCCGGTCGGCCCATTCACCCAGGCTGGTCGCGTCGGCGGGGTCGCGGGTCAGGGCACGCGCGACGGCGGCGGCATAGCCGCCGCCCGCGCCCAGCCCGCCGGTCCCGGCGGACGCAGTGAGACCAGCCATGATGCGTACGCGTGCGTGCGCCGCCTCCGCCTCGTCGCAGCTGTGGCCGGCGAGCCGCTGGATGAGCCCCGCGGCCTCGGGGGTGAGCGCCGCGGCGCCGGCGGCGAGGCCGACCAGCCCGGCGGGGATCTCCCGCAGGAAGACCCGGAACAGGACACCGCCGTCGGCGCGGACCTCGTGGGTGACGGCGCGGTGCGCCCAGAAGACCTCGGCGGGACCGATGAACTCGGTCTGGTTGCCGTGCCGGGCGGCGAGCATGCCGGTGGGCGCCCAGTACAGCTGGTGCAGCAGATCCTGGCGGCGTTCGGAGAAGTCGACCGGCTCGCTGAACCGGTAGTGCAGCACCAGGATGCCGTCCGGCCGGCCGAGGCGGTAGCCGTACTCGTCGCAGGTCGCGGGGTCCCCGGCAACGGTATGGACATGTCCTCTGAGCGACATCGGTTGTCCTCCCGGCGACATTTGGACCTCTGAGGTAAGGCTAGCCTTACCTACCGGTCAGGTCCGGCACCACCCCTTAAGGAAACCCTCATGCGTTTGCGACTCCTCGGCGCGACGGCCGTCGCCCTCACCCTGCTCGTCGCCGGCTGCGGCGACAACGGCGGTGACGATACCGGCGCCGCCGCGGCCACGCGCACCTTCTCCGCCGACAACGGCGAGATCACCATCCCGGTCGACCCGAAGCGGGTCGTCGCCACCGGCTACGCCGTTCCCGCCCTGATCGAGGCGGACGCCGCCCTGGTCGGCATCTCGACCTGGGAGCGGGGCCTGAAGATGATGACGCCGGAGGACCTGGCCACCTACGAGAAGCTGACGAAGATCGCCGGCGAGCAGGCCGCGGAGACCAACTACGAGGCGATCGCGGCGGCCAAGCCGGACCTGATCGTCATCGGCGTGCCGAAGCCGGCACTGGCCGACGTCGACATGGAGCGGCTGAAGTCGATCGCGCCGGTGGTGGCGATCGGCCCGACCGTGCCCAGCGCCTGGCGCACGCTGTCGCAGAAGCAGTCCGACGCCGCCGGCCGGACCAGCACCTTCGAAGCCGCCAAGAAGGCGTACGACGACAAGGCCGCCGAGCTGAAGGCGAAGTACGCGACCGCCCTGTCCGGCCTGAAGTTCGGGCACCTCGGCGCGTACGGCGAGGCCGCCAAGGGCACCTTCCAGCGCGAGTTCGCCGGCTCCTGGGGCACCACCATCGCCGGTGACCTCGGTGTCACGTACTACGGCGAGGTCAAGGTCAAGGGCGGCGGCAGCAAGGACGTCAGCGAGTACCCGGCCATGGAGGAGATCCCGGCCAGCTTCGCCGAGGCCGACGCGATCACCTACACCCTGGAGACCGACGGCAAGCCCGGCCCCGAGGTGCAGGCGGTGCTGAACTCGCCGCTGTGGAAGAACCTGCCCGCGGTGAAGGCCGGCAAGATCTACGGCCTGCAGTACACCGAGGCGGCCACCTACCCCTCGGCGACGCAGACCCTCGACGCGGTCGACAAGGCGCTCGCGCCGCTGCTCGCCAAGTGAGCGTCGACCGCAGCGCTCCCGGTCCCCGTGTCGCCGCGCACCAGCGCGGCGGGCGGGGACTGGCCCGTGTCCCGTACCCGATCGGGGTGCGCACGGTGACGATCAGCGCGATCACCGAGGTCACCCCGGCCATGCGGCGCCTCACGCTGAGCGGGCCCGGCCTGGCCGGCTTCCACACCCACCAGTGCGACGACCACGTCAAGGTCGTCTTTCCGATGGCCGACGGGGTACGCAACGACCCGGTGCCCAACGACCACCAGATGCTGGACTGGCCGCGCCCGATGCCGCCCACCCGCCGCTACACGATCCGCCGATACGACCCGGCGACCCTCGAACTCGACCTGGACTTCGTGCTGCACGACGGTGGGCTGGCCTCGACCTGGGCCCGCAACGCGCGGCTCGGTGAGCAGGTGACGGTCGCCGGGCCGCCCGGGTGCAAGGTGTTCGCGCACACGTACGCGCACTATCTGTTCGCGGTCGACGCCACCGCCCTGCCCGCGCTGGGCCGCTGGCTGGACGAGTCGCCGGCCGACGTCAGCGCCCACGTGGTGATCGCCGGCGACGAGAAGGCCTATCCGCTCGCCGGGCGGGAGCGGGTCACGGTCGTGCACGACGACCTGCGAGCGGTCACCGGGCTGCCGGTCACCGACGACACGTTCCTGTTCGCCGCGGGTGAGGCGACCGCGCTGAAGCCGCTGCGCGCCTGGAGCCGCGGCCGCCTCGACCATCTCGTGACCGGTTACTGGAAGCACGGCGTTGCGGACCACGACGAGGACTGACCGGCTCACGATCCTGATCGGCGCCCTGGCCCTGCTGGTCGTCGCGGCGGTGGCCGGGGTGAGCATCGGCACCCGTACGGTGGCGCCCGCCGAGATCTGGCGGGCGTTCACCGCGTTCGCGGGCACCGACGACCACCTCGTGGTGCGGGACATCCGGCTGCCCCGTACGCTGCTGGGTCTTGTCATCGGCGCCGCCCTCGGCGTCGCCGGCGCGCTCGTGCAGACCCTGACCCGCAATCCGCTCGCCGAGCCGGGCCTGCTCGGCGTGAGCGCCGGCGCGGGTTTCGCGATCAACCTCGGGGTGCTGTTCGGGCTGGCCGACGGCCCGGTCACCCAGCTGCTGCTGGCCGTCGCCGGCTGCGCGGTGGCGACGATCCTGGTGTACGCGGTGGGCCGCACCTCCCCGTTGCGGCTGGTCCTGGCCGGGGTGGCGCTCAGCGCGGTGCTGTCCGGGGTGTCGCTGGGGCTGCGGCTGATGTGGCCGGACGTGCTCGACGAGTACCGGTTCTGGTCGGTCGGCGCGCTCGCCGGGGTGGCCGGCACCCCGCAGCTGATTCCGGCGATCGTGCTGCTCGTGGCGCTGGCCGGGGCGCTGCTGGTGGCCCGGCCGCTGGCCGTGGTGACGCTCGGCGACGACGCGGCCCTGGCTCTCGGGGCACACGTGGCCCGTACCCGGACGGTGGTGTTGATTCTGGTGACCCTGCTGGCCGGCGCGGCGACCGCGGTCGCCGGGCCGATCGCCTTCGTCGGACTGATGATCCCGCATCTGGCGCGCCGGCTGGCCGGCGCGTCGGTGCCCTGGATGATCGGCTATTCGGCGCTGTTCGGCCCGGTGCTGCTGGTGCTGGCCGACGTGGTGTCGCGGCTGCTGCTGCCGACCGGCGAGGTGCCGGTCGCGATCGTCACCGCGTTCGCCGGCGCGCCCGTGCTGATCTGGGCGGTCCGCCGCTACGGAGCGAGGTCGCTGTGAGATTTCGGGTGGTGATCTCCCTGGTGGCGGTCGCGCTCGCGCTGGTCGGGCTCAGCCACGGTGACACCTGGAACCCGCCGGGCGAGGTGCTCGCGGCGCTGACCGGCAGCGGCGACCTGTCCGTGGTGGTGCTGGAGTGGCGGCTGCCGCGGGTGCTCGCCGCGCTGATCTTCGGGGCCGCGCTGGGCGTGTCCGGCGCCCTGTTCCAGAACCTGACCCGCAACTCGTTGGGCAGCCCCGACGTGATCGGCCTGGACTCCGGCGCCTACACCGGCGCCCTGATCGCGATCACCGTGTTCGGTGGCGGGGCGGCCGCGCTGCAGCTCAGCTCGGTGGTCGGCGGCCTGCTGGCGGCCGCCGTCGTGTACCTGCTGGCGGCACGGTCCGGCCTGGACGGCATGCGGCTGATCGTCATCGGCATCGCGGTGAACGCGATGCTGGTCGCCACGAACTCGTGGATCGTGCTGCGCGCCGAGCTGGACGTGGCGATCGCCGCGACCGGGTGGAGCGCGGGCACCCTCAACGGCCTGGACTGGGACGAGGTCGCCCTGCCCTTCGCGGTGCTGGCCGTCCTCGCGGTGCTGGTCGCGGTGATCACCCCGGCGGTGCACCAGGCGGCGCTCGGCGACGACCTGGCCCTGGCGTCCGGGGTCCAGCTGGGCCGGCTGCGGCTGCTGATGGTCCTCGCCGGGGTGTGCGCCACGGCCACGGTGACCGCGGTGGCCGGGCCGATCGTGTTCGTCGCGCTCGCCGCACCGCAGATCGGCCGGCGGCTCGCCCGGCGGCCGGGGATCCCGCTGCTGCCGGCCGCGCTGACCGGTGCGGTGCTGCTGCTCGGATCGGACCTGGTGGCGCAGTTGCTGTTGTCGCCGGTGTCGCTGCCGGTGGGTGTGGTGACGACGGCGATCGGCGGCGCCTACCTGATCTGGCTACTCATCCTTCAGGTACGCCGGGGTGGCCTGGTCGCCGGTTGACCGTAGGCTCGACGCGTGGACTGCACCGAGGAACCGGCGTGGCTGGGCGCCATGCAACAGGTGCTCGACCGTTCTCACCTGTGGAAACCCGGCCAGGTCGGCGAGACCGTCGGCACGGTCATGGCGGAGATCGGTGTCACCACGACCATCTATCTGGTCGATCATGAACAGCGCTCGTTGCGGCCGCTGCCGGAGCCGGGCCGCAAGACGCCGGAGCCGGCGGCGGTCGACCAGACGCTGGCCGGGCGGGCGTTCGCGCTGGTCCGCTCCTACCCCGGTGAGGATGACGGCCGGGCCCGCTGGTGGGTGCCGATGGTCAACGGCACCGACCGGCTCGGCGTGATCGACTTCCTGCTGCCGCCCGGGCTGCCGGCGGAGGCGCCCCGGGTGCGGGACCGCTGCGAGATGTTCGCCGGCCTGGTCGGGCACCTGATCACCACCTGCATGCCGCGCGGCGACGAGCTGCACCGGGTGCGCCGCTCGCAGCCCATGTCACCGGCGTCCGAACTGCTGTGGCAGCTGCTGCAACCGCTGACCGTCGCCACCGACGAACTCGCCGTCGCCGCCGTCCTGGAGCCCTGCTACGCCGTCGGTGGCGACGGCTACGACTACGCGATCGACGGGCACCTGGCCAGCCTCGCCGTCCTCGACGGGGTCGGGCACGGGCTGAGCGCGGGCCTGGCCACCGCGGTCGCGCTGGCCTCGATCCGCGCGGCCCGCCGCGACGGGCAGGACCTGAGCGGGCAGGCGCGCGCCGCCGACGCGGCGCTGTTCGCCGAGTTCCCGGACGCCCGGTTCGTCACCGCGTTCCTGGCCGAGCTCGATCTGCGGGCCGGCCGCCTGCGTCACCTCAACGCCGGGCACCCGGCGCCGCTGCTGCTGCGCCAGTCGACCGCGGTCGCCGAGATCAGCGGCGGGCGGCGGCTGCCGCTGGGGCTCGGCAACCGCGGCGCCCAGGTGGGTGAGCAGCGGCTGGAGCCGGGCGACCGGCTGCTGCTCTACACCGATGGCATCACCGAGGCCCGCGACGCCGACGGGAAACAGTTCGGCCGGGACCGGCTCATCGCCCTCGCCGAACAGCACACCGGCAGCCTGCCGGTGCCGGAGGCGGTGCGGCGGCTCTCGCACGCGGTCGTCGAACACCAGCACGGCCCGCCGCGCGACGATGCCACGCTGCTGCTCGCAGAGTGGTCGCCGGGCGCGGCCCGCCGTGTCGTGCCATGATCCCGGCCATGGCATCCGACATCCTGACCGTCACCGTGGTCGACGGTGACGGCGCCGGCGCGGTCATCACCGCCACCGGCGAGATCGACCGCGACAGCCGCGGCGACCTGCGCGACGCCGCCGAGAACACGTTGAGCCGAGGCCGCCACCAGCTGATCCTGGACCTGGCCGCGGTGACCTTCTGCGACTCCAGCGGCCTGAGCCTCTTCGTCGACCTGCACCGGCAGACCGAGGCCCGCGACGGCTGGCTGCGGCTGGCCGCCGCGTCGCCGGACCTGCGCTCGATGCTGGCCGTCACCCACCTGGACCGGCTGCTCGCCGTCTACGACACGGTCGAGGCGGCCGCGGCGTCATAGCAACGGTTGCGGCAGCCGCCGCATCGGATGCCCGGCGACCGCGTCGACCGTCGACCACAGCTCCCAGTCGCGGTCGAAGACGACCTCGGCCGGCGTCCACTGGGCGATCACCAGCTCGCCGTTGAACAGCAGCACACCGTGACAGGCGTAGCGTTCCACCAGGTCGAGCACGGAGCGCACCATGCAGGCGGTGTTGCGCTCGTCGGTCGCGTCGTCGGCCAGGTCGGAGAAGTGGAACGTCGCGGTGGCCCGGTGCTCGAACCCGAACGGCGCGGTGTCCCGCGGCGTCTCGCCGTCCGCGACGGTCACATACATCCCGTGGCAGAAGACGGTGTGGCCGCAGCAGCCGTCACCCTCGATCTCGGTGGTGAGGAAGGCCCGCAGGGCGGTGGTGCCGCAGTCGGCATCGCACAACAGCGTGTACTCGATGGCCATGGTGGGCTTCTCTCACCGGGGCGGACAGAGCTCGAGCCCAGTCTATGCACCGCCGGGGACCCGGCCTGCTTCTCCAGCGGCTGCGCCGGAAACCGGGTGGACGGAAGGCCACCGCCTTCCGTCCACCTACTCGGGCTCAGATACTCGTGAACCGGTCGGTGTCGTCGGCCGTCAGCATGGCGAGGTATTGCTGCGCGGTGACCGGCTGTGACAGCGCTGCTGACTGTCCCGCCCAGAGGTTGACATAGCGGGCGTCGTTGCGTGCGGTGGCGGCTCGGCGCAGGGGCTGCATCAGCCCGTTCTGTACCGGGTACCGGGGCACGGTCGCCTCCTCCGCCGCGAGCTCCCGGATCAGGGGGTTGATGATCGCCCGGGCGTGGCGGCCGGAGAACAGCCGGGTGAGTACGGTGATCCGGGCGTCGGGGCCGGTGAGGGCGGCCTTGTGCAGTGGGCTGGCCCCGGACTCCGTTGTCGCCAGGAAGCCGGTTCCGATCTGTACGCCGGCGGCGCCGAGTGCGTGTGCCGCGGTCACGCCGCGGCGGTCGGCGATTCCGCCGGCCGCGACGACGGAGATGCGGACCGCGTCGACGACTTGCGGAACGAGCGAGAAGGTACCGACGAGCGATTCGGTGACCGGCCGCAGGAAGGCGCCCCGATGACCGCCGGCGTCGCTGCCGGAGGCGACCACGATGTCGAGTCCGGCGGCTTCCACTGCCACTGCTTCGTCGACGGTGGTGGCGGTGCCGATCGTCACGATGCCGCGGCGGCGTGCCTCGGTCACCACGTCGGCGGACGGCACGCCCATGACGAAACTGATCACCGGTGGTTGCGCTGCCAGTAGCGCGGCCACCTGATCCTCGAAGGCCGGCGGCGGCGTGTACGAGGTCGGCGCCGGCGTGCCGAGCCGCTGGTAGAGCGGCCGGAGCCGTTCGAAGTCGGCGGGTGCGGGGCGCAGACCCGCCTCGTACGGGTGCGGTACCCACAGGTTCACGTTGAAGGGCCGGCCTGCGGGCACCGCCGACTTGAGGTTGGTGACGAGGGCCGTGATCGAGTCGGGGTCCAGGTGGTGGGCGCCGAACGAGCCGAGGCCGCCGGCGCCGCTGACCGCGGCCGTGAGTGCGATGCTGGAGAGGCCACCGCCGAACGGTCCCTGGATGATCGGGACGTCGATGCCGAGAAGTCCGGTCAGGCGGGCGCTCATGCCGCACCGACCAGTCGGCCATGGCGCAGCTCGACCGCGACCTGGGCGACCCGGCGCCCGAGGTGCTCGGCGGTGCGCAGGTCGGCTGTCGCCGGCGCCTCGTCCGGGCCCGCGTCGGAAGGCGCCTGTGCCATCGCTCCGAGGAAGCCGCCCAGCCGGTTGAGGTCTTCCGCGTCGCCGCCGGTGGTGTAGAGCCAGCCGGGCGGCAGGCCGAGCGATACCCAGTGCATGCCGTGCTGTGCGGCGAACACCGCCAGCGACGAGAGGGTGTTCAGCTTGTCCCCGTTCACGCCGGCGGACGTGGTGAATCCTGCGGCGATCTTGTCGCGCCAGCCCTGTTGCGCCCAGACCTGCCCGCTGGCCTCGGCGAAGGCTTGGAAGACGGCGGACTGGCTGCCCATGTAGGTGGGAGTGCCGAAGATGATCGCTTCGGCGTCGGCGAGCGCCTGCCACAGCGCCTCGTCCAGTGCAGCGATGTCGTGCAGGGCAACGGCGACGCCGGGCACTGATGCCGCCCCTGCGGCGACGGCCTGAGCCTGACGCGCGGTATGGCCGTAGCCGCTGTGGTACGCGATGGCGACACTGATGGACATGTCGCTCTCCTTTCGAGAGGTGATGCCCAGAAGGTAGACGACCGGTCAACTAAAAGATAGTTGACCGGCCGTATACTCGTCGCATGGGTCGAACCAGCACCGCCCGTGACCGGCTCCGCGACAGCGCCTGTGAGCTGCTGCACACCCGCGGCTATGCAGCCATCGGCGTGGCCGAGATCTGTGCCCGCGCCGACGTCCGCAAGGGCAGCTTCTACCACTTCTTCGAGTCCAAACAGGCACTGACCATCGAAGTGATCGACACCCACTGGCAGGCCCAGCGGACAGCCTGGCGGGAACGGCTCGCCGGACCCGAACCGGCTGTCGACCGCCTGCAGCGGCTCATCACCTGGCTCGTCGAGACACAGCGCGAGGAGTGGCAGGCAACCGGCCGGGTCGACGGATGCCTCCTGGGCAACCTCGCGATCGAGCTGAGCAACCAGGAGGATGCCGTTCAGCAGCGCCTCACCGCCGCCTTCGACGAACAGGCCGCATTCGTCCACGCCACCCTCGCCGAAGGCGTCCAGGACGGCAGCATCGCGCCCGAATACGCTGATCAGACCACCGCCAAGGCCGTGGTCGCACAGATCGAAGGCGCCGTACTGCTGGCGAAACTCGCCGGTGACGTGAAGCAGCTCGACAATCTGTGGCCGCACGTCCGGCGACTGGTAGCGGTCACCTCCCCGCGGCTGGAGCGGTCACACCAACTCCCTCAGATCAGCTGAGCCATCAACGGGGCCGAACGCACCCCTCGTCGGCATGTGTGTGCGCGCCCCGGCGCCCACGGACGGTGGCGGCGGCTCGGCAGTCGGCGAATCACTGCCCTGCCTCGCCGCGGCGGCCGGGAGCGGGCCGGCTGCCGCTCCCGGCCGGTGGTCAGCCTTTGAGGCCGGTGTGGGCGAGGCCCTCGATGAACTGGCGCTGGGCGATCACGAAGACGATCAGAACCGGGATGGCGGTCATCGACGCCGCGGAGAGTTGGACGTTCCAGAGTTGGCCCTGATAGGCGTCGGTGAACTGGGTGAGCGCCTGCGGCAGCGTGTATTTCGTCTGGGACGAGATGTAGACGACCGGCTCCAGATACAGATTCCAGCTGTGCAGGAACGTGAAGATGGCCACCGCGCCCAGTGCCGGGCGGGCCAGCGGGAGGGCGATCCTGCGGAAGATCGCGGGGCGGCCGAGGCCGTCCATGCGGGCGGCCTCCTCGAGCTCGCCGGGCAGGGTGATGAAGAACTGCCGCATGATGAAGGTGGCCAGGACGCTGGGCGGGCCGAGCATCGGTACCAGGATCAGCGGCCAGTGCGTGTCGACCAGGCCGAGGCTGTTGAAGATGCGGAACAGCGGGACGATCGTCACCTCGCTGGGGATCAGCAGGCCGGTCAGCACGACCAGGAACAGGACGTTCTGCCCGCGGAAACGGATGCGGGCGAACGCGTACCCGGCCATCGCGGCCACCGCGAGGGTGCCCAGGGTGACCACCACCGCGATGTACGCGCTGTTGAAGTACTGCTGGGCGAACGGCTGCATGGTGAAGACCTGCCGCCACGGCTCGACGGTCCAGTCCGAGGGCCACAGGGACGGGGCGAAGATCTCCGCGTTCGGCTTGAACGAGCTGGTGATCATCCACCAGGTCGGGAAGACGAACGGGATGCACAGGACGGAGAGCAGCCCGTACAGAAAGATCTTGGTTTTAGGACTCATGGAAGACCCACCTCTTGCGCATCTGCCACTGCAGGACGGTCAGCGCCAGGACGATGAGGAACAGCAGGACGGACAGGGTGGCGCCGTAACCGAAGGCGTGGAACTGGAACGCCTGCTGGTACAGGTAGTAGACGAGCACCGTGGTGGAGGTGCCCGGACCGCCCTGGGTGAGGACGCTGATCTGCGCGAAGACCTGCAGCGAGCCGACCACGGTGATGATCGAGGTGAGCAGGATGGTGGGGCTGATCAGCGGCAGGGTGATGCGCCGGAAGATGGTCCACGGTGCGGCGCCGTCGGTGCGGGCGGCTTCGTAGAGCTCCTGCGGGACGCCCTGCAGGGCGGCGAGGAACAGCACCATGTTCAGGCCGACGTTCTTGAAGACCTGGACGATGACGACCGAGGCCATCGCGGTGCCGCCGGAGCGCAGCCAGTTCGGCCCCTCGATGGCGACGGCGTTCAGCAGGCCGTTGATGCCGCCGTTGTCCTGCAGCAGGAAGCCCCACACGATGGTCCAGGCGAGCAGGGACACCACGACGGGTGAGAAGAACAGGACCCGGAAGACGGTGGTGCCGCGCAGTTTCTGGTTGAGCAGGACGGCCAGCAGCAGCGCCAGCGCGAGGTTGAATACCACCAGGCCGACCGAGAACAGGCCGGTGGCGCGCAGCACGGCCGGCACGTTCGGATCGTCCAGCAGCTTCTGATAGTTCTCCGACCCGACGAAGGTGAACGTGTCGGCGAGGACGTTCCATTCGTGCAGGCTGTACCAGACCACCAGCACGAGCGGCAGGAAGACGAAGGCGACCGCGCCGATCAGCGCCGGCGTGATGAATACGTAGCCGGTGAGCTGGTCCCGGCGGCGGGTGGTCCAGAACGACGGCTTCGGGGTGGGGGCGGACCGGGCCGAGACGGCCCGGTCCTGAACCACGGTCACTTGGCGAGCAGCGGCTGGATCGCGGTGCAGACACCGCGCAGCACGCCCGGTACGTCGGCGTCCGCCTTCCACATCGGGTCGAGCGCCGACCGCACGGCCTGGCCGATCTCGGCGCTGCCGGTGTGGCTGGGCTTGACCACGCCGGTGGCGATCCCGTCGATCACCACGTCCTGCAGCTGCTCCGGCTTGAGCAGCGGGTTCGCCTTGGCCAGCGTCTCGGCGTTGAGCTGCGACTGGCGCGGCGGCGGGAAGAACTGGGCGAGCTTGGCGGAGTTGTCCGGGCTGGTGAAGAACTTGACGAAGTCGGCCGCGGCGGCGGCGTTCTTGCCCTTCTTCAGCACGCCGAGGCCGCCCTGCCCGATCACCGAGTACTCGCCGGACGGCCCGGCCGGCAGCGGCACCAGGGTCCAGCCGAACTTGCCGTCCTTGAGCAGCGAGGCCCGCGAGATCTGGGCGATGGTCATGGCCGATTCACCGGCGAAGAAGTCGGCCGCGACGCCGGGAGCGGGCAGCGCCTTCTGCGTGAAGATCGCCTTGTGCAGGAAGGTCATCGCGTCGACCATCGGCTGCTGGTCGAAGCCGCAGGTCTTGCCGTCGGCGGTCCACGCCTCGGCGCCCCAGCCGCGGAAGACGGTGGCCAGGTTGGTCCAGTCCTTGTAGTCGAAGTCGCGGATGACCAGGCCCTGCTTGCCGGTCTTGGCGGCGGTCGCGGCGGCGACGGCCATCGCGGTCTCCCAGGTCCACTTGTCGCCGGCGGGCAGCGACTGCCCGGCCTGCTTCAGCAGGTCGGTGTTGACGAAGACACCGAACGGCGAGGTGGAGAACGGGTACCCGATCAGCTTGCCGTCCTGCTTCCACAGGGCGGTGGCGGCCGGGGCCAGGTCGGCGGTGTTCTCGATGCTGTCGTCGAGCGGGGTGAGCGCGCCGGAGGCGACGAAGTCGGGGGCGGAGCCCTCCAGGATCCAGGCGATGTCGGGCGGGTTGCCGCCGGCGATCTGGGTGGTGACCGTGGTGGTGTAGTTCTCCAGCGGCAGCGCCTCGAAGGTGACGGTGACGTCCGGCTTGGTCTTCTGGTAGTCGGCGGCGATCGCGTTGAACAGTTCGACGTGGGCGGGGTTCGACGACCAGGTGGTCATTCGCAGGGCGACCGGGCCGCCGGCTTCGGTCTCGCCGCCGCAACCGGCGGTCAGCGTGCCGAGCAGGAGAAATGAGGCAAGGGTGCCGCGCAGCAAGCGCATGAGGGACGTCCTTTCTCAGTAACCGCTGATGTCGGGCCAGCGCAGCTCGACGCCGTCGGCGCTCAGGTGGTTCTGGAACTCGGTGAGCAGGTCGGGGGTGTTGCGGACGGCTCGCGGGGTGACGCCGCGGTCGAGGCAGAAGGCGGCGAGCGCCCCGGCCACCTCGCCGGCGTTCCACTCGACCGGGTGCAGCCGGTAGGAGCCGTTGGTGATGTGGGTGGTGCCGATGTTCTTGCCGGCCGGCAGCAGGTTCTCCACGCGCTGCGGGATGAAGGCGCCGAGCGGGATCTCGAACGGGCAGGACGCGACGTCGATGTAGTTGTCGCCGCCGGTGGACGGGTGCAGGTCGATGCGGTACATGCCGACGCCGACCGAGTCCGCGTACGACACCGCGCCCTTGTCACCGCGGACCGCGAGGGACAGGTCCTGCTCGACCACGGTGTATTCGGCGCGGATGCGCCGGCCCTCCCGCACGTAGGGCGCCATGGCGAGGCCGTCGGGGCTGCCGGTGACGTCGCCGCGCAGCCGCAGCCCGCGCCAGCCGGTGCCGCCGTCGGGCCGGGGGGCCTCGGTCTGCAGCCAGTAGAGGACCGAGTAGGACAGTTCGCGGGCGGCGCGTTCGACGGCGGCCGGGTCGGGCACGTCGACGTACGGTTCCTCGAAGTAGTCGATCATCGGCCAGTTCACCAGGCAGATGTCGCTGGGGTAGAAGCCGTCGGTGAAGTTGCGGCGGGCGGCGATGCGGCGGAACGTCCACAGGTTGCCGTCGCCGGGGTTGACCCGCTGGTCGGCGTCGACCAGCCACGGGTCGTCGTCGGGGTTGGGGGTGAACGAGCGGGTGGAGATCTCCAGGGTGCGCGGGTTGGGGGTCTGCCAGGAGAGCATCGGCGCGCCCCAGAACGGCGGCTGGTAGGTGCGCCAGAAGTCGTAGCGGGCGGGCCGGTCGATGGTGTGGTCGCCGTCGACGTGGTCGATCGCGAAGCACACCGACAGGGCCTGCATGTTGGCCGGGTCGCCGGTCTCGGGTGCGCTGGGTTCGCCAGTCTCGCCCTGCGACTCGGCGCCGGTCACATATTCGGTTCCGGTCATCGGCAGCAGTTCGCCGGTCTCGGTGGCGTCGAGCACGTAGGGCGCGGTCAGCACGATGTCCTCGCCGTGGTGACGGAAGGTGACCGCGGTGACCCGGTCGCCGTCGGTCTGCGCGCTCACCGGGATCGCCGGCTGCAGCACGGTGAGCCGCCCCGACCCGCGGTAGGGCGCCAGCATCGCGTCGATCACCGCGACCGCGACGCGCGGCTCGTGGCAGAGCCGGCTCACGTGCCCGGCACCGGGGTTGAGGTCCCTGGTGGTGCGGGCGCGATCGGTCAGCGGGAAATTCGCCCGGTAGTAGTCGCGGATCCCGTCGCGCAGCGCCCGGTAACTCGCGGTGACACCGAACATCTCGACCCAGCTGTGCTCGTCCGGGGGCACGGCCTGGCTGGTCAGCTGGCCGCCGAGCCACGCGTACTGCTCGGTCAGCAGCACGGTGCGGCCGGCCCGCAGCGCGGCCAGGGCGGCGGCGACACCGCCGAGCCCGCCGCCCACGACGACGACGTCGGCATGCAGCTCACGCACGGGCCACCGCCAGCGTCGCGCCGGCCACCGGCTCGCACGGCAGCAACCGCTGGGTGTCCCCACCGGTGCCATCCAAGATCGAAGAAAGCACTTCCACCGCTTGCCAGCCCATCTCTCGCCGGGGAATTCGATAGCCGGTGAAATCCAGGTCAGTGCTGGCCGGCCGGGTGGGGTCGCCCAGGGCGACAAAAGACAGATCCCGGGGTACGTGAAGAGCACGCCGTTCCGCCTCCTCGGCGAGCACCGCCCCGTCGGCGAACTCCTCGACGAAGATCGCTGTCACGCCCCGTTCGAGCAGCTGATCCATGACGTCCGCGGCGTCGGTGAACCGCACATGCACGCCGGTGATCCCGGCCTGCGCCACGGCGGCCGTGAAACCCCGCATGCGGTCGGCGTGCGACTCCGGTCCGGCGCCCTCCCCGACGTACGCGATGGTGGTGTGACCGAGCCCGGCCGCCGCGCGCACCTGGGCGGCGGTGGCCGACGGATAGTCGGCGCCGACGTAGGGCACCGGCCCGCCGGCGTCGTCGCGGCGGCCGACGCTGACGAACGGCTGGCCCTCGGCGATCAGCCGGGCCAGTTCGTCCGGGTCGAGCCAGCGGCCGAGCAGTATGCAGCCGTCGGCCAGGCGCAGCCGGTTGTCCTGGTGGAAGATGCGGCGCCGGCCGTCGACGACCGGGGCGCTGGTGAACAGCAGCAGGTCGCAGCCGATGCGCTCGGCGCACTCCTCGATGCCGACCAGGAACGGGTGGTAGAAGTCGCCGAGCCCGGCGGGGAAGACCGGCTCGTAGGTGAACACGCCGAGGAACCGGTTGCGCTGGTCGGCGAGGCGCCGGGCGATCGGGTCGGCCACGTACCCGGTCTTGCGGATCGCCTGGAGCACCCGTTCCCGGGTCTCCGGGGCGATGCGGACCGCCGCGTCGTCGCGCTCGTTGAGCACGATCGAGACGGTGGTCTGGCTGACGCCGGTCATCCGGGCGATGTCCTGTTGCGTCACCCGTCTGTTGCTGGATGGCACGTCCGGGTCCCCTCTGTTACGGCGTTAATACGCATTAGCAACGTGGAGCAGATCGTGGGTCACGGCATCGGCGGCCGTCAAGGGTCCGGAGCGAGAAAGCCCAGCACTAATAGGTATTAGTACCTTGACCGGGGTGCTTAACACTCGTGAAACTTCGATGCATCGGGCCGGCTCTACTGCGGAGAAGCTCCTGGTTTGTCGCCGGCCGCGCTGCCCCCGCTTCGCTCGCACCCCGAACTCCCCCGTGCCGCGGGACGAGCCTGTGGCCGTACCCCTCAAGGAGGTCTCCCCATGGATCGCCGTTCACTGCTTCGCGGCGCGGCCGCGCTCGGCGCGGCAGGCGTCGCCGGGTTTGGCGCGCCGAGCGTCGCCCAGGCCGCCGGACCCGCCGGCATGCCTACCTACCGTTACCTTCGTGACGCGCTGAAGCTGCCGCTGGCCTACAACCCGACCGGCGAGTTCATCTTCCCGTGCATCCGCGGCGTCTACGACAAGATCAGCGGAGCCCGCGGGCGCTACTACCTCTACTACGCCCCGCACGAGAAGCCCGGCGGCATCTGCGTGGCCTGGGCGAACTCCCTGGAAGGGCCGTTCACCGAGCACTCCGGAAACCCGGTGATCGACAACGTGCTGCCCAGCACGACCGTGTCGCACGTGTCATCGCCGCACGTCACCTGGGACGCGGGGACGCGGCAGTTCTTCCTCTACTACCACGGGGAGAACACCACGACCCGGGTGGCGAGGTCGTCCGACGGGCTCACGTTCCGTGACGAGACGCCGATCCTCAGCACGCGGCTCGTGCCCGGTTTGACCGAGACGTCGTATGCCCGGGTGTTCGCGCACAGCGGGCGCTACGTGATGGTGTACATGGGGGTGCTGTCCGGCCGGCGGCGCATCTATCACGGGTGGTCGCCGAACGGGTGGGACCAGTGGCAGTTCGCCCAGACCCCGCTGATCAACCCGGAGCCGGACGGGCTGACCGACATCTCCGGGCCGACCGTGGTGGTGCGCAACGGGACGACGTACGTCGCCTACCACGGCAATGACGGCAAGATGCGGATCACCGAGGTCGGCAACGGGTTCGACCGGGAGAACCATCTGGGGGTCTTCCACTCCCCCGCGGCCTCGGACAACGGCCGGGCGGCGGCGCCGTCGTTCGGGACCGACGGCGGGGTGGAGTACATGTTCTACGAGGCGGGGCCGCGGTTGAGCGCCCGGATCTGCATCGCCCGCGCCGTCTGATCTTGCTGCCGGGTGGCCGGCATGGCTGCCGCTTCTATTCGCGCGCCGTCTGATCTTGTTGCCGGGTGGCGTTACGGTCGCGGTATGGCTTCCGCTTCTTATCCGCGCGCCGTCGGCATGGCGGCCCTGCAAGCAGCCCTGACCAGCACCTGGATCGCCGCCGGGGAACTGTCGCCGGTCCGGCGGCGACTGGCCCGGACCGGGCTGGTCGCCGCCGTGGGCGCGGTCAGCTACGCGGCGTCGGACAGGTCCGGCGGCACGTCCGCTGACGAGATCGTGGTCGGCAAGCGGCCGGTGCTCGTCTCCGAGGGCGGCCCGGTGGTCGACGAGGAGCCGTTCACCTTCGACAAGCGCAAGGCCGCGATGGGCGCGGCGGTCGTGACCCTGTCGCTCGGGGCGATGGTCGGCCGCCGCCAGCTGGAGAAGCGCTGGCTGGCCCGGCTGATCCGCAACGGGCACCCGCATCCGACCCGTGGGCTCGCGGTGCGGGTGGGCGCCGTGGAGTTCGCGGCGCAGCTGGCGTTCCAGCTCGCCGACATGCGCAGAGCCGGCGGGAAAACGTCGCGACAGGGCTAACGTGAGTGCGCCGCGACCCACTCCAGGATTGCGGAAAGCACGCGTGAGTCGACCGGGCGGATCACGTCACGCCGGTAACTGCGCAGGGTCGCCGGGCCGGGCTGGCTGCGCAGGATGTGACTGAGGTCGTCGACGAGCACGGTGGTCGCTCGGTCGCCGAGCCGGTCCCGGATCACCGCCAGGTCCCCCGGTGGCGCCTGCAGGTCCTTGCCGCCCGCGACAGCCAGCACCGGGACCTTGATCCGGTCCAGATCGGTCGCCGGGTCGTAGGTCATGAACTCGCGGAACCAGCGGGCGTTGACGCGGGCGCCGCCGAGCCGGGCCACGTCGGTCGTGGTGGCGCGCAGCTTCTCGTGGTTGCGGGCGACCTTGGCGACGAGATCGACGCGGAACAGCCGGAGCAGGAACCGCACCGCGGGCGGCAGGTCGCCGGCCACCTGCTCGGCTTGCCAGCGCAGCACGTCGGCGCCCGGGCGAGCGGTCGGCGAGAGCAGGATGCCGCCGGCCGCCGGGGCGCCGTCGGCCAGCATCGCCACCGTGATGATGGCGCCCTCGCTGTGCCCGAGGACGAACACCCGCTCCGGGTCGACGCCGGGCTGCGCGCGCAGCGTCTCGAACGCGGCGCGTGCGTCGGCCACGTTGTCGTGCAGCCCGGTGGCGAGAAAATCGCCTCTGCTCGCGCCGGCGCCGCGCTTGTCGTATCGCAGGCTGGCAATGCCGGCGTGGCGCAGCGCCACCGCGATCTGGCGGGTGATGTCCAGCCGCAGTCGCTTGTGGCTGCCGTCCCGGTCGATCGGGCCACTGCCGCTGATCAGCAGCACAGCCGGCCCGGCCTCGGATGCTGACGGCCGGGTCACCACACCGGCCAGCGTGAAGCCCTGCGAGGCGAAGCTGACGTCGACCTCCGTCAGGCCGGCATCGCGCTCGTTCGCGGCGGTGCTCATCTCGCTCACACCAGCGCCGATCTCGCTCATGCCGGCGCCGACCTTGCTCATGCCGGCACCGACCTTGCTCACGCCGGTGCCGATCTCGCTCACGCCGGTGCCGATCTTGCTCATGACAGTGCCGTGGCGAGGTCGGCGGCGTCCGGGGTGGACACCAGCACCCGGTCATACCGCTCGCCGGTGAGGCTGAGGCACAGGGTGGGCTGCCCGCGCCGGACCACTGCGAAGCTGCGGGAGCCACGCCCACGCCACGTACCGATCTTGGTCCGCCTGGGAACCGCGAGTCCCGGCGCTCGCAGGCCGGAGACCGCGGCCGGGCCGTCCGGCACGACCTGCGCCGCCCGAATCGCGGTGCGCGGCAGGTCGAGGTCGCCGCGCAGGCCGGCGACCTTCTCGCCGGGGGTCAACTGGATCCGGACGCGGTCGGCGGTCACCTCAACGTGGGCCATGACGATCACCTCTCATTGGTATCAACAATGAGAACGATATCAGAACTGATACCATTCGGGCCGGGAGGGTGACCATGAGCACTGACGGGGCGGATCTACTGCTGCATCCGGTGCGCCTGCGGATCGTCCAGGCGTTCCTGGGCGAGCGGCGGCTGACCACCGCCGACCTGCGAGCCGAGCTCGGTGACGTGTCGCCGGCGACGCTCTACCGGCAGGTCGGCACGCTGGTCGACGCGGGCGTGCTGGAGGTGGTCGAGCAACGCCAGGTGCGCGGGGCGGTCGAACGCACGCTGCGGCTGCGCGGTGACCGCGCCTCGGTTTCGGAGGAGGCGCTGGCCGCGATGTCGGCGGAGGACCACCGCGCGGCTTTCCTGGTGTTCGTGGCCGGGTTGATCGCCGACTTCGAGCGATATCTGGCCACCGGCAAGCCTGATCTGGTCCGTGACCTGGTGGGTTACCGGCAGGCCGGCTTCTACGCGACCGACGACGAGATGCGCACGATGATCGAGGCGGTGCGGGCCGCGGTGCATCCGCTGGCCGCGGCCGGTCCGGCGCCGGGCCGCAAACGGCGGTTGTTCACCACCGTGCTGCTGCCGGCGCCGGAGCGGCCACCGGCTCAGGAGTGACGACGGGCCGGCGGGGCCGTCGTCGTTATCAGCATTGACGAACGGCCAGCGGGGCTGTCGTCGGTCTCAGCAGTGACGACCGGCCAGCGGGGCCGTCGTCGGTCTCAGCAGTGACGACCGGCCAGCGGGGCCGTCGTCGGTTGCAGGATTGACGACCGGCCGGCGGGGCCGGCGTCATTCTCAGGACTGATGACCGGCCGGCGGGTCAGAGCTCGGACGGCGTACCGGGGCTGTCGTCGGTCGAACCCTGCCCGAAGTTGCTGCGCCGGCCACCTACCGCCGGATCCGGCGACAGGTTCGGCTGGCCGCCCTGCTCGCCGGCCTGCGGCGCGTGCTCGGACTCCGGGTCGTAGGCCGGCTCGTCCTTGCCTTTCACGTCGCTCGCGTCCCGGGCAGTCGCGTCCTCCCCGGCGCGCTGCTCACCGAGATTGGCGACGCCCTCCGCGGTCGGCTCGCTGCCCTCGTCGAGCGGATTGTTCGCGTCCACCCCCCACGGCTGCTCGCTCACGGCCTCAGCTCCTTCTCCTCGTTCGCCGGCCGTTCGGCGTCGGCGGCCTCGTTCGCCGGCCGTTCGGCGTCGGCGGCCTCGCTCGGCGGCCGGCGGTCCGCCTCGGCCTCGGTGGGTGTGACGGGAACGCCGGACGCCTCCTCGGCGGCGCCGCGCTCGACGGGTTCGTTCGGTTGCTCGGTCATGCTCGGCGACTTCCCCTCGGCGACGCGGGCAAACGTCGTTTATCCGGCGCCCGGACGGGCAGTCGTCCACCATGGAACCCATCGGTGACCCTGACGAGGAGACCGGCGACTTCGCCGAGGAGCACGAGCTGACCGAGGTCGAGACCGAGGAGGAGGGCGACGGCGAGACCGAGAGCCCCGAGCGCTGGACCGGAGGGATGGACCAGGACGGACCACCGTAACCGGCGCCCAATAGGTCGAAATTCGGTGAATAATCGGCTGGCAGAAATGGCCGATCATCCGCCCCGCCTTGAATCCGAGAACCCGCACGTCCCGGTAATTTCAATGTCCTTCATGGTCGAACGGACGGCTGCCGCGACGCCACACCACTTCGCATTCCCTCAGCGCCGGCAGCCACGAACAACGGGAGCCGTCGGATGCTGCGGGAATCGAACCTGATCCAGGCGACACTGAAGGATCTGCTCGCTCAGGTTCCCGGCCAGAACAAGCGGCAGTTGCTGCGCGGGCTGTCCGCTCAGGGCCTGCGCGATCTGACCGCCCGGGAGGTCAACCGGGCGCTCTACGCGAATGTCGGCGTGTTCACGCATGACGGTGCCACCCCGCCGCGGTGGCGCCTGGCCGACCCGGGCGCGGCCGGGGTAACGGGGAGCTCCGGTGGGTTCCCGCTTCCGCGTAGCTACGCGGGGCTCGAGCCGCGGCAATGGCAGCGCGAGGCGTTGTCGCAGTGGCAGGCCCAGGGCCATCGCGGTGTGGTGGAGGCGGTGACCGGCACCGGCAAGACCACAGTCGGCGTGCTCGCGGCCGCGGCGGCGGTCGACAGCGAGATGAGCGTGCTCGTCCTCGTACCCGGGCAGGAACTGCTCGATCAGTGGCACGAGGTGCTGCAGCGAGACATCCCGGGATGGGCGGTCGGTCGGCTGGGCGGCGGACACCGCGATTCGCTGGTCACCCACCGGATCCTGGTGTCGACGGTTCAGTCGGCTCTCAACTGCCCGCCCCTGCCGGTGGGGACGAGCGCCCTTCTGGTGGCTGACGAGGTGCACCGTTACGGCGCCGAGGGCTTCGCCAGGGCTCTCGCGCCGGGGTTCGTCGCGAGACTGGGCCTGACCGCGACCTATGAGCGCATGGACAACGGCAAAGTGCAGTTCCTGGAACCGTACTTCGGCGACATGGTGGCGAGCTGCAGCTACGAACGCGGCCTGACCGACGAAATCCTCGCGCCTTTCCGCGTAGCATTCCTCGGAGCCCGTTTCACGGACGAGGAGAAGCAAGCGTACGAAGAGCTGAACCGCATCGCGAAATCCACGCGGCAGCGGCTGATCGCTGCCCACGGCTGCCCCAGCGAGCCGTTCGGTGAATTCATGAAAGCCGTCACCGATCTCAACGAGAACGCCTACGGCGCGGCGATGATCGACGCCCGCCGGTATCTGAATGCGTTCAGCAAACGGCGCAGGATGCTTGCCGACTCGCCGGGAAAGTTCGAGGCCCTGCTCCGGGTGTCGCCCATCTTGGCGGCCTGCGGCCGTGGCTTGGTGTTCGGCGAGACGACCCACTGCGCTGAGCAGTCGACGGATCTGCTGAACGCGCTCCATGTTCCGGCCGCGTCGATCACCAGCGAGGTCCCTACCGAGGAACGCAAGCTGCGGCTCTCGATGTTCAAGGCCGGGCAGTTGCGGGTTCTGGCGGCGCCGCGAGTCCTGGACGAGGGAATCGACGTGCCGCAGGCGGACGTCGGCGTCATCCTGGGCGCGAGCCGCTCCCGGCGCCAGATGATCCAGCGCATGGGCCGCGTCATCCGCCCGAAGTTCGATCGCCGGCCGGCCACCTTCATCGTCGTGTACATCGAGGGCTCCACCGAGGACCCTGAGCAGGGCGCCCACGAGGACTTCCTGGAGGAGATGACAGAGGTGGCGAGGGAGGAACCGACGATCTTCCCGCACGGCACCTCCGCGGCGGAGCTCCTTGCCTGGTACCGAGAGGTCTAGAGTCCGCGGAGCTGATGGCGCACGACTACGATCCCCGCAGGAGGTTGGTAGCCGTTGTCTTCTCTCACCGAGCTGACCGAGGCCGTGCGCGCTTTCGCGAGCGAACGCCACTGGGAGCAGTTCCACACCCCGAAGAACCTGGCGATGGCCCTGGCCGGCGAGGTCGGTGAGCTCCTGGCGGAGCTCCAGTGGCTCACCCCGGAGCAGTCGGCCGCGGTCATGCAGGATCCCGATCTCGGCCCGCGCGTGCGGGCCGAGATCGGCGACGTCACGATCTATCTGGTACGCCTGGCGGACGTCCTCGGCATCGACCTGATCGAGGCGGCCGTCGACAAGCTCGGTGAAGCCGGCCGCCGCTACACCGTTGAGGCGGCGCGCGGCTCGGCCGCCAAGATCGATCAGCTGTAGTTGAGCGAGAAGCTGTTCACCGTGAAGTTCGACTGGCCGGCGGTGCCGCTGATCTCGAAGCCGAACTGGGCCTCGCCGATCGTCACGTCACCCCACCAGTTGTTGGTGCGCAGCCAGTTCAGCATGGCGCGGATGTCGATGGTGCCGGAGTTGGTGTTGGTGCGGATGAACGAGAACACCGCGTTGGCGCCGTTCGACCCGCGGTAGACGTTCCAGGTGTGCCCGCCGACCGACAGGTTGCGCACGTTCGGCACCGCGCCGTTGGCGTCGTACTGTTCGGCGATCGGCCCGACCGCGCCGCGCTGGTTGGTCCAGATCATGACCTCGTAGGCGTGGTTGTTCGCCCAGATGTCATAGGTCGTCGAGTAGTCGCCGTCCGCCGGAACCGACACGTTGAACGAGCTGGTCAGGGAGTTGAGCGAGCTCAGCGTACGGTTGAGGGTCTTGCCGGTGTTGGGGTAGCTCTTGACCCCGCTGGTGCGCGGGTGGTTCGCGACGACGCCCCAGTTGGTGCCGGAGCGTGCCCAGATGGTCTGCGTGCCGGCGCCCGAGCCCCAGATGTTGTTGTAGAGCTGGTAACCGTTGTTGGTCCAGTTCGCCCACTGGCCGGAGTCGACCCACACGGCGTCGCTCGGCACGCCGTTGGTGGGCGGGTTGCTCGTGGGTGACGTCGTGGGGTTGGTGACGCCGCCGGTGCACGCGGTGCCGTTGAGGGTGAACGCCGTCGGCGCCGGCGTGCTGCTGCCGGAGCCGTTGAAGCCGAACGACACGGTCCCGTTGGTGGCGACCGACCCGTTGTAGCCGGCGTTGCGGGCGGTGACCTGCGATCCGCTCTGGGTCAGGTTGGTGTTCCAGGATTGGGTGACGGTCTGCCCGCCGGAGTAGGACCAGACCAGCGTCCAGCTGGTGAGCGGGTCGCCCAGGTTGGTGATGGTGACGTTGGCGCCGAAGCCGCCGGGCCACTGGCTGCTGACGGCGTAGGTGACACGGCAGCCTGCGGCTGCCGACGCGGGCAATGCGGTGATGACGCCGGCTGACGCGGTGAGAGCGGCTGCTGCGGCGAGAGAAACCGCAAGGGTACGTCTACGCATGCTCGTTCCCATCTCGGGTGGGGGATCACACGACGGCCGTCGAAGCGCTTCGATTCGGAGCGCTGGGGATTCCACGACCGTCGATGCGAGATTGCGCTGATGCTAAGCCGAGCGAGCCGAGCGGGGCAACCAAAGCATCGATTTCTACCGATTTCTAAGTCCGCTGACTAGCGGCGATAGACATGCCACTGTCGGACTGGCGCTGCACCGGGATTCCCGCCGTGCGCAGGAACGCCTGAAGATTCTGCGCCAACACCTCGAGCTTGTCGTCCTCAACGAAGGCGTAGCCGCGCTGCGAGAGGCAGTCGGCGACTCGCGCGGCGATCTCTCGGAGGGCGTCGTCGGTCGGCTCACGCCCCTTTGACGTTCACGGACTACTCCGAGGTGAGACAGTCAAGTCGTGATCGACCACGAGGGACCGACGCCGCTCTATGTGCAGGTGGCTGATGCCATCGAGGCACGTATCGCGGCCGGCGAGCTTCTTCCCAACCGGCCGATCCCCTCCGAGAACCAACTCGTGCAGGAATATGGCATCGCGCGAGGCACGGCTCGCAAGGCTCTCCAACTCCTTCGCGAGCGCGGGCTGGTCATCACCGTGGTCGGCCGCGGCACCTTCGTGGTTGGCCAACCAGGCACATCCAACGAATAGTGCGCAGTTCCGGCACGCCAACTGCAGTGGCAGGCTGATGGACATGACCGAGCCAGCGGACCGGCTACCGCACAGCACGCCCCGAGATGGGCGTGCCACCGGCTGCGCTCGATCGAAAGTCGCTGGCCGAGGCCCTGGCGGCAGAGCTGCGCGGTCGCGCACCCGCAGCCGGTTACGGAAGGCGCGTAGGCCGCGCACGGCCAGGCCGAGGGCGAGGATGCGGTACGGCTCCGCGCCGTCCGGATCGCGGGCCCCAGCGATGACGGCGCTCCAGATCATGTCCCGCTGCGGATAGTCCGCCTCTTCGAGCAGTAACCGGGCGAGCCGGCGTGGAGCCATGGCGCGGGGCGGCAGATCCTCGCCGAGGCTGCCGGCCGCGCGCAGGTCGTCGAGGCGGAGGCCTTCCGTGATCGGCTGGATCGCCGCAGCGCTGCCTGCGGTCGGCTTTCTGGCCATGGTGAAGATCGCTCTCGGACGGGCCGGGACCGGTCCGCCGACCACGGGCGACGTCTCGACCGCGGTCCCGGACCGCAACCGAGCGGCCCGGAAGATATCCCGTCGGCGGCCAGTCGTCCGGGACGGTCCCGGACCGCGACAGAAGGTTGTCGACCTACACAACCGGCGCCCAACCGATAAAACCTCGGTTGCCCAACTCGACCGGGACGTCCGGCAGTTGCTTCCGGCTGCGCGGCTGGCCGCCGCCGAGTTGACCCGATCGGGTCGGCCGTTGTCGCGTCACACCGTCATGGAGATCATGCGGGCCAAGGGATACGCGATGTCGAACGCTCGCGGGTCCGCGCTGGTCAAGCTCATCCGGGAGGAAGCCGAAAGCGCCCGGCTCACTGGGCCCTCCCGCTCATCGACGGGTGTCGCCACGGGGCAACCTTCAGGAGAACCCCCGGGTGGACCCCCAGGTCGGCAGGTAGCCCTCCAACCTCTGTCTCAAACACCCAACTGCCCAGGTAGCAACCCCCAGGGACAGGACCAACGCGTACCCCGAAATGTCCTTCAGGGGACAATCCCCGACCGGGGAGGTAGAGCTTGACTCAGCTTCTCAGCATCTCGCGGACCGACAAGCTGGTGCGCCGGAAGCGGCCGCCGGCTTGACAGCGCGCGGGCTGTCGCGGCGGCAGCACCCACGCGCTACTGGGACCTCGCCAGGGGCGGCGTCGGCGGTCAGGCTGAACCCGGACCGCCGTCGCCCCCGACGATCGATCTCCAGCACCCGCCTTCGCGACATCGGCATGCCGGAGGATCACAGCAGGGCAGGTTGGGTCTGTCGGCGACGCGTGAAAGCTGACCCTTAGGCGGCGGGCGAATCTGGACCCCCCTCTCCAAGATCGGGAGGGTGTTGAGCGTGGAGGACTGGGCGGAGATCCGTCGTCTGCATCGGGCTGAGGGGATGCCGATCAAGGCGATCGTCCGCAAGCTTGGGGTGGGGCGCAACACGGTGCGTCGGGCGTTGGCCTCGGATGGCCCGCCGGCGTATTCGCGGCCGGCGAAGCCGTCGATCGTGGATCCGTTCGAGCCGCAGATCCGGGTGTTGCTGGTGCAGTGGCCGTCGATGCCGGTGCCGGTGATCGCTGAGCGGATCGGCTGGCAACGGTCGATGACCGTGCTCAAGGACCGGGTGCGAATGTTGCGGCCGTTGTTCATAGCGCCGGATCCGGCGCAGCGCACTGAGTATCAGCCGGGTGAGCTCGCGCAGTGTGATCTGTGGTTCCCGCCGGCTGATGTTCCGTTGGGGTTCGGTCAGGTCGGCCGGCCACCGGTGCTGGTGATGGTCTGCGGCTACTCGCGTTGGCTGTCGGCGACGATGATCCCGACCCGGCAGGCCCCGGACTTGCTGGACGGCCATTGGACGCTGCTGATGCGGCTCGGAGCGGCCCCGAAGGCGCTGGTCTGGGACAACGAGTCCGCGGTCGGGCAGTGGCGGGCCGGGCGGCCACAGCTGACCGAGGCGATGAACGCGTTCCGCGGCAGCCTCGGGATCCGGGTGATCCAGTGCCGGCCCGCGGATCCTGAGGCCAAGGGCCTGGTTGAACGAGCGAACGGCTATTTGGAGACGTCGTTTCTGCCGGGCCGTTCGTTCTCCTCGCCGCAGGACTTCAACGCCCAGCTTGAGCAGTGGCTGGACCGGGCGAACCAGCGGATGCATCGCCGGTTGCAGGCCCGCCCGGCTGACCGGATCGACGCTGACCGCCACGCCATGGTCGCCCTGCCGCCGGTCGCACCGGTGGCCGGTTGGCGGCTGTCGACCCGGCTGGCCCGTGATCATTACGTCCGCGTCGACGCCAACGATTACTCGGTGCACCCGGCGGCGATCGGCCGCCGCGTCGACATCCGCGCTGACGCCCAGCACGTCGATGTCGCCTGCGAGGGTAAGCCGGTCGCACATCACGAGCGCTGCTGGGCAGCGCATCAGAGCATCACCGACCCGCTGCACCGCGACGCGGCCACGCTGCTGCGGACCGTCGCCCGGCAGACCAGGGTCAGCCCGGTCCGGACTGAGGTCGAGCACCGCGACCTGGCCGACTACGACCGGATGTTCGGTCTCGACAGCGAGGTGGCCTGATGCCCGCCAAGAGCAACAGCAGCCGCAACGTCCGCTCGGAGATCGCGTTCCTGGCCCGGGCGATGAAGGCCCCGTCGCTGGCCGCCTCGGTCGAGCGTCTCGCTGAACGAGCCCGGGCCGAGTCGTGGACGCATGAGGAGTTCTTAGCCGCCTGCCTGCAACGCGAAGTGTCGGCCCGCGAGTCACACGGCGGTGAAGGCCGCATCCGCGCCGCCCGGTTCCCGGCCCGCAAGAGCCTGGAAGAGTTCGACTACGAGCACCAGCGTTCACTCAAACGCGAGCAGATCGCACACCTGGGCACCCTGGACTTCGTCACCGGCCGCGAGAACGTCGTGTTCCTCGGCCCGCCCGGCACCGGCAAAACCCACCTGTCCATCGGTCTGGGCATCCGCGCCTGCCAGGCCGGGCACCGGGTCGCATTCGCCACCGCCGCCCAATGGGTCGCCCGCCTCGCCGAGGCCCACCAGGCCGGCACTCTGCAGACTGAGCTGGTCAAGCTCGGCCGCATCCCGCTCTTGATCATTGACGAGGTCGGCTACATCCCGTTCGAACCCGAGGCCGCGAACCTGTTCTTCCAACTCGTCTCGGCCCGCTATGAACGCGCCAGCCTGATCGTCACGTCGAACAAGCCCTTCGGCCGCTGGGGCGAAGTCTTCGGCGACGACGTCGTCGCCGCCGCCATGATCGACCGCCTCGTCCACCACGCCGAAGTGATCTCGATGAAGGGCGACAGCTACCGACTCAAAGACCGCGACCTCGGCCGCGTCCCCGCGGCCACCAAGAACAACGACTAGAAAAGGTCAACCATCAGAGGGGGTCCGTTTTCGGGCGCCCGCAGGGGGTCCAGATTCGGCCGCCGTTGACAGGGTCGGGCGGCTACGGTGGGTTTCACCTCTCCCCCATCGCACACGCGCACTCTCCGGCCTTGCCCGCCGCTTGCGGTACCGCGCCGCGCCCACCCGCCTACGGTGCCGGTCGGCCGCCCGGATCCACCGCGACAAGTGCTCACCACGGCACGTCCTCGGTCGGTGAGCCGCAAAATCCGCATAACCTCGCAGTCGAACGGCACCGCTACGCCGAGAGGACGCCACGCATGACCATCACCGAAACCGACCTGGTGCATCTGCGCCGATGCGTCGACCTCGCACGGGAGGCGCTCGATGACGGCGACGAGCCGTTCGGCTCGGTCCTGGTGTCCGGTGACGGCAAAGTGCTGTTCGAGGACCGCAACCGGGTCAAGGACGGCGACGCGACGCAGCACCCAGAGTTCGCGATCTCCCGTTGGGCGGCAACGAATCTGACACCGGCGCAACGCGCGCAGGCGACGGTGTACACCTCCGGCGAGCACTGCCCGATGTGCGCGGCCAGCCACGGCTGGGTCGGTCTGGGCCGCATCGTGTACGCGGCATCCACCGCCCAGTTGTCCGACTGGCGGGCCGCTTGGGGCGTGCCACCGGGACCCGTGGCGGCCCTGCCGATCACCACGGTGGTGCCCGGGGCGGTAGTCGACGGCCCTGCCGCAGAGTTTGAGGCCGAACTCCGCGATTTGCACCGGGCCCGCTGCACGCCGGTGGCATAGCGATCCACCGGCCGTGTCCTGGCGACCCGATGATCGGGCCACTACAGTCTGCGTTGTCCGTATGCGGTCCGACAGGCTTCCGAAACCTGGATATGCCTCCCATCCGCACGATCAATTCGTGCTGCCCGGGGGCAACAGCTCATGTCGGCGTACCGCGTCTCCGCGGCTGCTCTTCTCCGTCTCGCCACCGAAGGAACCCTCGCTGACCGCGTCGCCGAGCATGTCCGGATGAGCGGCCACGGGGTCGGCCAGTCGGAGCGCAACTCCTGGGCCCGAAGTCTGTCCATCCTGGCTCAGGATCTCGCCGACGCCGGCTTGGATGACGTCGAGGTCCTGATCGAATACCAGCTGCCGCTGACCAGCCGCCGCGTCGACGCGGTGCTAGCCGGCGTGCACCCCGAGAGCGGCGCGGACTCGTTCGTCGTCATCGAGTTGAAGCAGTGGTCGTACGCCACCGGATACGAGGACTCTGACACCCTTGTCGACGTCGAGCACGTCGCCGGACCGCGGCTGCACCCCGGTATCCAGGTCGGCGAGTACTGCGAGTACCTGGTCGACTTTCTCGGCCTGCTGTCCGACCAGCGCAACACCGTGCGCGGCGCGGCCTACCTGCACAACGCTGTCGACCGCGACGTGGCCGACCTGCTGCAACGGCCCGCCACCGAGCAGAGCCGGATCTTCACCAAGCAGCGGCGCGGCGCATTCCTGGACTATCTGCGGGCGTCTCTCGACGCCGCAGAGCCCGGCGCCGGCGCCGCCGACCGTTTCCTCAACAGCACGGTACGCCCCAGCCGGCACCTGCTGACGTACGCCGCCCGCGAGATCCGGGAACGCTCGCACTTCACCCTGCTGGATGAGCAGCGCATCGCGTACGAGCTGGTGTTGCACGCTGTCGAGCGCGCCCGTTCCGCGGACCGCAAGCGCGTGGTGGTCGTGTCCGGCGGACCCGGAAGCGGCAAGAGCGTGATCGCGCTCAGCCTCCTCGGCGAGCTGGCCCGTCAGGGCCGGCCGGCGCTGCACGCCACCGGCTCTCGCTCATTCACCCAGACGCTACGGCGCTACGCGGGCCGCGGCTCATCGCGGACCAAGAACCTGTTCATGTACTTCAACAGCTTCATGACGGCTGAGCGCAACGGCATCGACGTGCTGATCTGCGACGAGGCCCACCGAATCCGGGAGACCTCGGTCAACCGGTTCACCCGGGCCACGCAGCGACAGAGTGCCCGCGCCCAGCTGGAGGAGCTGGTCGCAGCGGCCTGGGTGCCGGTCTTCCTGCTCGACGAACACCAGGTGGTCAAGCCGGGCGAGTTGGGCAACGTCGAGATCATCACCGCGTACGCGAAGCAGCTCGACCTCGAGGTCGACGTGGTGCCGCTGCATGACCAGTTCCGTTGTGGTGGCAGTGAAGCCTACGAGCAGTGGGTCCTCGACCTGCTCGGCCTGGCCGGAGGAAAGCCGTCGGTGTGGGAGGGCGATGGCCGCTTCGACCTGCGCGTCGCCGACTCGCCTGAGGAGTTGGAAGCATTCCTGGCGACGAAGGAGGCCGCCGGAGAGACCGCCCGGATGTCGGCCGGCTACTGCTGGCCGTGGAGTGATCCGAACCGCGACGACACCCTCGTACCCGACGTGAAGATCGGCACCTGGTCACGGCCGTGGAACGTCAAGAGCGACCGCAGCGTCGGTGAGGCTCCTGGGAGCCCGTTCTGGGCCACCGACCCGAACGGCTTCGGTCAAGTGGGTTGCGTCTACACGGCACAGGGCTTCGAATACGAGTGGTCAGGCGTCATCATCGGGCCGGATCTGGTGGCCCGCGACGGCCGGCTAATCACCCGGCGCGAGGAATGCAAGGACCCGGCGTTCCGCAGTCGCAAGTCGGTGAGCGATGACGAGGCCGACAAGCTGATCCGCAACACCTACAAGGTCCTGATGACACGCGGCATGCGCGGCACTGTCGTCTACGCCGCCGACGAGGAGACTCGAGCATTCCTGCGCGGCCTCGTGCAAATACATCGAGGTCTTGAAACCGTCTACGAATGAGCCGTCGGGCCCCGGCCGCACGTCGCGCTCTCGGGCCGACCAGCGAAATCACCACGGCGGGCTGTGCGGCACCGTGGCCAATATCCGCAGTAGGCGCGAGTCGCTGACCTCGTCCGTGTCCTCCTCCAGAAGCACTTCTCGAACCACACGCTCCGCAGACTTCGAACTCTCCCAAGCCTTCTGCACCTCGAGTGACCCATGGCCGTTCTTGCGGCCCACAGCAAGAACCTCACCGCATCCGGTCTCGGCGAGCCGGACAAGTTCGCGGATCGCCCGGTCCCGAACGTCAACGCCGTCGCCCGATCGGAGATCGATTGTCAAGGTGCCGTGCTTCGGCGCGAAGAGGGAACTGAGCGGGCCCGGTATGTTCCCCTCGATGATCTGGGAGCTGTCGGCGCGAAATCGGAATCGATGCACTAGATCTACGCCCTGCGCCCATTCGTCGAAGGTCGCTTTGCTGTCCACCGGAGCCACGTCCCAGTTGCGGTGACCATCGAAGGCCCGCAGCAGAATGCGAAGGCCGGTCGTGAAGTCCTGCTCGGACAAGCCGTTTCGGTGCCGCTCGTAGACGACCACCAGGTCAGTGAACCGCACGACAAAGGTGGCAGTTCGCCCACGAAGAATCGCCTCGTGCCTGAAGTCTTCGGCTCCACTGTCGTACAGATCCGTTTCTTCTTTGGTCTCGTAGCCCAGGCGTGCAAGCACATGATCACCGTCGGCGCGCACACCGCCGATCAGCCAAATCCTCGAGCGCGCCCGATGCCGCCTACCAGCAACAAGATTGTGCCGTACGGATTCCGGTGGGCTAGGGAACAAAGTCGGAGGATCTGGCGGGATGATGCGAGCACGCGCAAGCCGACTTACCGAGCCAGTACCCATGCATCGAAGGTATTCGAAGAGTAGTCATTGCATAGCTTGGCGTAACTGGCAAATCATGGACACGGCGAGCCAGCCGCTCGGGCAGCGCCTTAACCCTTTGAGGGCCCTTTTGCTGGCCTCGGAAGGCGCATGCGCTGACCGGCATCGGTGATGAGCGCTCGCCATTCCGTCGGAGTCACGTTTTCGCGAAGTCGGACATGCTGATCGTCGAAGCGCTGCATTGTGCGTGACCTGAGCAAGGCGGGCCTGTGATGCAGCCGTTGCAGCCCTCCTGGTCGCCCGTCGCTGCTCACGGCGTCGCTCCTTGCGACCGGGATTGCGTCACCGCGCGGACGATCATCGCGATCGAGAACACCGCATGCACCAGTAGGACCGCGAATATGATCGAGGCTCCACCCCCGAAGAGGAAGGCGAACGCGATCAGCGCCAGGAGTCCGCCGACGATACCCAGTACGAGAGCGACAACCGTGGCCAAGAACCCAGCCGTACGTCGAAAGGCCAGGACCGCGCCGAACGCCGACAGCACGGCTGCCGCGACACCGACAGCAATGGTGCCGACCCGCCCCAAGGGCGATGCGTCCGCGATCTCGGGGAACACCGCGGCAGCCAGCGCCGTCACGCCGGACTCCACCACGGCCGGCACAGCGAACAGGAAGAGGCCCAACCCTCCCGTTCGCTGCGGCTTGACTGATCCTCTTGGCACCTGACTACCTCCGAAGCCCGAAGAGGCCAGGGTGTCCGGCCCCAGGGTGAACAACCCGAACACGGGAATGGATCTCTCGCCCGGAGTTGCTGTCACCCTCGAAGTGGTACACGCCAGCCGCGAGCCATGGGTTCAGCGCTTGCTCATGGTGCGAATCGTTCAGCGTTCGCCCGAGTCCCCATGCCTGGAATCGGTTCCGCAAGGTTTAGCGCTCCGCCGGCAGCGAGCCGGGCAATGTGCGGGGCAAACGTCATGGCCGCGTCCCCGTCGAGGTCGCCGTTCCCCGGTTCACCCGATGACGCGTGCCTGCACCTTCGGCTGGACACTTTCCTGACGGCCGGATCCTTCTCGCCTCGGGCGTAAGACAGGCAGCGGTCCAACAGCTCAGGCGCCATTGCGGTGCGCGCCGCCGGCAAGGTGATCCACTCCAGCAACGGCTACGCTGCGACGGTCGAGCAGCACCAAGAAGGGCACCTCCGGGAACGCCCTTCAGGTACGGATCGAGGGCCACCCGGAAATCACCAACATCCAGGTGCATCCGGACGGTGGGCGGCACACCCCGGAGGGCTCGCCATACTGGAAGATCTCCACGAGCACGGCCGGGAAGATTTGGGTGATTCCCCAGGACTTCCGGGGAGCTGATCAGCTGGGCGGGAGTGTGGTCCGCTATGACAAATAAGATCATGAAAGTCGACCGCGTGGCATCTCTCGCGGAAGCAACCACGCTGGAATCCATCGGCGCCGGAATGATCGGTGTCGAAATCGCCCCGAATCCGCGCTTTGCCGACAGCCGGACGGTGACCGTCGACCAGGCCGCTCAGATCCGGCAGATGCTCCGGAACTCGACCTTGACGGTCTCGATGGATCTCGGCACCGATCCCGACCACGTCGTCCGCCTTGCCCTGCGCTCCGGCGCCGACTTCGTCCAGCCTTTGACCAGCGGTATCCCACCACACCCGGTGCGCGTCGCCCTGCGTGACGCCGGCATCGGCATCGTCTACGCCGGCGTCGAGATCTCGCACGACGACGACCCCGGTTGGATTTTCAGCGCCCACGATGGCACACCAGACCTCAATGCCGCGTTCTTCCAGGTGGAAGTCCTGCCTGAATACAGGGATTCGTGGGCTTTCCTGCGCGACCGTTCTCCGGAATTCGAGGAGGAATTCCAGATCGAGGATCTGGACGAGCTCGGCGGCAGTCACCCCCTCATCGCCGGCCTCGATCTCGGGCCCGGCAACGTCGGCCAGATCGCGACCAGCCTGCCCCGCGTGCGTGGCCTGTCACTGACATTGGCCGAACGGACCGAACGGACCGACGTGCATTTCCACTCGTTCTCCGAAGCGACAGCGGCGCTGGAGGCCGCGTCACCCGATGGGCTACGGGCATTCGGGCGGACCGCCCGGTAGGGTGCGGAGTGTCCAGTCCCAGGAGGAACCGCCTGATGCCGGAAACGCAGTCGCCGTCGTTCGGGTTGGACGACTTCGGCCTGGACGACCGGCTTCGGCTCTTCAGCTACGTCAACGCTGAGAACCGCCTCGCCTACCTCTGGGTGCTGCGCGCTTTCGAAGCCGCCCGCTCCTCCTACCAGGTCGTCCTGCACACCTCCGAGGTGCAGGAAGCCCTCGTCCGGCTCGATCAGGACCCCACCGCCATGGAGCTGCCCCGGCTGCTCGACGCGCTCGTCGACTGGGGTGTGCTCGACCGCAGCCAGGACGGTGCCCGCGCGGCCACCCTCGCCGAATACCGCAACCGGCACTCGGTCTACCAGTTCACCGAAGCCGGTTACCGCGCCCACCGCGCGGTCGAGTCCGTGCTGGCCGCCGGGCTCAACGACAGCACGCTCTCCCGGCTGGTCTTCGCTGACCTGCTCGCCGACCTGAAAGCTCTCGGCACGGCCAACCGGGACGGTGACGCCGAGGAGGTCTACCGCAAGCTCAACCGCCTCGACCGGGCCCTCGCCGACGTCGCCGAGCGAGCCGCGCGGTTCTATCACATGCTCGGCGACCTGGGCCGCACCCACGACATCCGGCCGGAGGTCTTCCTCGCCCACAAGGACGCCCTGCTCGCGCACCTGCGTGACTTCCACGACGAGCTACAGCGCTACACACCTCGGTTGCGCGAAGCGGTCCTCGAGGTCGAGGCCACCGGCCTGGACCGGATGATCGAGGCCGCGGCCGAGGCAGACGAGCGGCTGTTCACCTCACCGGCCGAGCGGCTCGCCGACTGGCGGCGCCGCTGGGAAGGGCTGCGGTCGTGGCTCGCGCCGGACAACGACGCGATCAGCGAAGCGGACCGGCTGTCCAGCGCGACCATGGCGGCGATCGGTGACGTTCTGGCGCTGCTGCGCCGGGTGACCGAGGCCCGCCGCGGCGGGGTCAGCCGGGAATCGCAGCTGCGGCACCTGGCTGCCTGGTTCACCGGCGCCGGCTCCGACGAAGCCGCGCACGCGATCTTCGAGGTGGTGTTCGGGCTCGGCGCGCCCCGGCACGTCGGTGTCGGCTATGCCGATCCGGAGGCGATCGCGAGCCGGCTGTCCTGGTGGGAGGCGCCCGCCGTCGAGCTGTCCCGGTCCCTGATCCAGTCCGGCCGGATGCCGGGACAGGGCAACGGCCGGCCGGCCCGGATCGAGCGTTCGGAGGCGTCGCGGCGGGCGCTGTGGGAGCGGCAGGTCGCCGAGGAACGCCGGCAGGCTGAAGCCGCCGCCGGCCTGGTGCGAGCCGGCCTGGACACCGGCGGCACAGCGGGGCATGACGAGCCGGGCGTGCTGGACGACGCTCAGGCCGGCGCGTTGCGCCGGCTGCTGGACATCGCCCTCGCCGCCCGCCAGGCCAACCAGCGCGATGCGCCCCTCGCCGCGGCAGCTTTCGGCGTACGCCTGACGTTGACGCCATGCCCCGGCCGCTTCACCACGGTGCGCACCGCGTCCGGGCAGCTGCACCTCGACGGCTACGCCCTCACCGTGAGCGCCGCCGAGCACACCAGCGTGCGCCGCACCGTTGCCGCATGAGATTCGCCGCCGAGGTCTCCGATCTGGAGCTCGCCGACTACCAGCGGGCCGTCCGCCTGCTGCTGCGTCACCCGCTGGTCACCGCCACCTGGCCGGACGAGAAGGCGCTGCCCCGTATCCGCCGCTTCTCCGCCGAACTGCGGCGTGACCTGTCCGAAGCCTTCGGCTACCGGCTGGAACTGCACGGCAGCACCGCCCGCCTGGTGCGCACCGCCGACCGTCTGGAACCCGATCGGCCGGCCCTGACCCGCACCGGCCGCCCGTTCGACCGCCAGCGCTACGCGTATCTTTCGCTCTGCCTGGCGACGCTGGGCCGCGCCGGCATCCAGATCACCCTGACCGAGCTGGCCGACGCGGTCGCCGGCGACGCCAACCGGATCGCCGGACTCGGCCTGGACCCGGACGCCGGCGCGGACCGCCGGGCGTTCGTCGACGCGGTCGCCTGGCTGGAGGATCGCGGGGTGCTGCGGCTGGCCGACGGCTCCAGCGCCGCCTGGGCCAGCGACCCCGGGACCGGCGAGGCGCTCTACGACATCGCCCGTGACGCCGTGTTCGCGCTGTTCCGGCCGCCGCGCGTGCTGCAGCACATCGACTCGGTGACCGCCCTGCTGGAACGGTCGCTGAGCAGCAGCGGCAACGCCGAACGGCGGGCCGCCGCGCAGGCCGCCCGCCGCGCGGTCCTGGAACGCCCGATCGTCTACTTCGACGACGTGCCCGCCGAGATCGGCAACCATCTGCGCGGCCAGGCGCTGCCCGCGGACCTGTACCGGCTGACCGGGCTGCGGCTGGAACGCCGCGCCGAGGGGGTGCTGCTGGTCGACACCTCGAACTGGTCGGTGGAGCGGTTCCCGGGCACCGGGTCGGTGGCGCAGGCCGCGGTGCTGCTCGCCGTGGCGATCGCCGAGCGGGTGTCCGATCCGGACGGCCGCCGGGCACGCCGGATGCCGATGCCGGATCTCGCCGAGGCACACACCAAGCTCATCGCGCAGGTCGACGCCGGCCTGCCGGCCGGCATCCCGATCGCCATGGACACCGCCGAACCGGCGGCGCAGCCGCCGCCGGAGGAGACCGAGGAACGCAAGCTTCCGCTGATCACCGACAGCTTCCTGCGCGAGGCCACCGCGGAGATCCTCACCTCGTACGGGTCGGCGTTCGGCGCCGCGTGGCACACCGATCCGGACCGGTTGCGTGCCGAGGCGGTGGCTCTGCTCGTACGATTCGGCGCGGTGCTCGCCGTTCCCGGCGGAGTCCTCGCGCGCCCGCTGATCGGCCGGTACCGCAGCACCGTCGCGCAGGTGAAGCAGCGCACGCTCTTCTGACGAGGGAGTGACTTGGCACGTTTCGCACCGACCCGGGCCGGCATCGTCAACCTGTGGGACTACCGGGACGAGGAGTTCCTGTTCGTCGACGGCTGGCTGGTGCTGCGCGGCCCGAACGGTTCGGGCAAGACCAAGGCGCTGGAGGTGCTGTTCCCGTTCGTGCTGGACGGGCGGATCGAGCCGCGCCGACTGAACCCGTTCGCCGGTGAGGACCGCACGATGAAGTCGAACCTGCTCTACCGCGGGCAGGACTCGTCGTACGCGTACGTGTGGATGGAGTTCGGCGACGGCGAGCGGTTCGTGACGATCGGGATCGGGCTGCGGGCGCACCGGCACAACGACCGGGTGACCCGCTGGCACTTCGTCGCGGACGGGCGGGTCGGTGTCGACGTGTCGCTGGTGGACGCCGACGACCGGCCGGTGTCGCGCCGTGACCTGATCGACCGGCTCGGCGCCGAGGCGGTGCGCGACTCCGCCGAGGAGTACCGGCATCTGGTCGACGCCCGGCTGTTCGGTCTCGGGCCGGCCCGTTACGAGCAGCTGCTCGACCTGGTGCTGACGTTGCGCAAACCGCAGCTGGCGAAGGACCTCAACCCGGTGGAGCTGTCCCGCACCCTGCAGCGGGGTCTGCGCCCGGTCGAGGATCACCTGCTGGTCGAGGCGGCCCGATCATTCGACGACATGGAGGCGGTCGCCCGTACCCTCGAAGGGTTGATCGCGGCGGACGCGGCGACCGCCGCGTTCCTGGGTGTCTATGCCACCTACCTGCGCACCCATGCCCGCGCCGCCGCCGATGCGCTCACCGCACGCCGCGACGGCATCGGCGAACGCCGGGAGGCGCTCGCCGTCGCGAGGCGCGACAGCGCCGAGGCCGAGCGGCTCGCCACCGCGGCTGAGCAGCGGCTAGCCGAGGCGGACGGCGAACCGGGCCGGCTGCGGGCTCATCTGGAACGGTTGAAGGGTTCGGCCGCTTACCGCTCGCACGAGCAGCTCGCCGACCTGGAACGGCACGTCCACGACCTGGGCGACGCGGCCCGCCGCGCGGACGCCGCCGTCACCGCTGAGCGGGCGACTGCCGGCAAGCGGCAGGCGGAGTCGGTCACGGCGGCCGCGGCCGCGAAGGACGCGCAGCTCCGGGTGGGCCGGATCGTCACCGACCTGGCGGGTGAGGCCGAGGCCGCCGGCGTCGAGTGGCGGGCTGGTGACGCGCACGTCGACGGGCTGGGCGCGCGGCTCACCGCCCGCGTCGAAGCTCGCCGCGCTGACGTGCGGGCCGTGCGCGCGCTGGCCGACCGGCTCGCCGAAGCCGAACGCGAGCACAAACGTGCCGCCGACACCGACCGCGACGCCCGCGCGGCCGTGGACGACGCCGCCGTGGCGCAAGACGAGGCTGTCACGGCCCTCGGCGCGGCGAAGGAGCAGACCGCCGCCGCCGTTCATGCCTGGGGCGCCGACCACGCGGCCCTGCTCGCCGAACTCGGCCTGGTCGATCTGCCGCATCGCCTGGCCGCTTCCATCGTCGAACCCGCGCCGGGGACACCGCCCGGCCACCTCACGGGAACCGCCACGTCCGGGACACCCGGCCACCTCGCGGGAACCGCCACACCGGACGAGCCCGAGGACGTCACCCGCACCTCGGAACGGGATCGCAAGGCCGGGCAGCTCCCCGACGCGCCGTCGCTACGTGATCTCTACGCGGAATATGTCGCCGCACCGGCCGGCACCATCCGTGACGTGGTCTCCGCGCTCGGCGCGCAAGCGGACCGGCTGGCCGGCAAGCGGGCCGAGGTGGCGGCCGAGCGGGCGAAGATCGCCGCGGAGCACGATGACGCTCCCCCACCATCGCCGACGCGCCCGGCTCCGCGCACCGATCGGGCGGGCGCGCCGTTGTGGCGGCTCGTCCGGTTCGCCGACGGCGTGCCCGAGGCCGAGGCCGCCGCGATCGAGGCGGCATTGGAAGCCGCAGGTCTCCTGGATGCCTGGGTCCATCCCACCGCCGAGGAGGCGAGCGCCGCCCTCAACAGCGGCGAGCAGGACACCTACCTCCGCGTTGGCAGTGCGGCGCCCGGCCATCAGCCGGCCGCGACAGGGCCGGAGGTGAACCTGTCGCATGCGGCCGGCCAGACCGGCGGCCTTTCGCTGGCGTCGGTACTCGTGCCCGAAGAGCAGGATCTGGTCGCATCCGAGCGGATCTCCGCGGTGCTGGCGGGCATCGCGCTCGGCGATCTCACCGGCCCGTCCGGGGTGACCGATTCCGGCCAGTGGGCGCAGGGCGCGGGCATCGGCCGGTTCGCGAAGGAGCGTTGCGAATACATCGGGGCGACCGCCCGCGCCGCCCGCCGCGCGGCCCGCATCGCCGACTGTGACCGCCGCATCGCCGCCCTGGACGCCGAGATCGCCCAAGTGGTGCAGGCGCGCGAGGCGCGCCGGGCGGTGCTGGCCGAGGTGGATCGCGCGGGCGCGGCGTTGCCGCCGCGCACCGCGATCACCCAGGCCGAACGCAGCCTGGATCGGGCGTCAACCCTTCTTCGGGTACGGCGTGAAGCCGCCACCGAGGCCGCCGGCCGGCTCGACGCGTCCGTGGCAGAGCAGGCCGCCGCCGCGGCGGGACTGCGGCGAGCCGTCGCCGAGCGGTCCCTGCCGGTGCAGCGACTGGAATCGACCGCCACGGCACTCGACCGGTTCGACCGGCTCGGCATCGAGTTGCGCCACGCCTACGAGACGGCCGAGCGGGCCGCGACGCAGGCGGACGACGCGGCCGACCGGCACACCGAGGCGGAACAACGCGCGGAGGCGGCGGCCCGCACCGCACGAGACGCCCGGTTGCGGCACGCGGAGAAGGACGAGGAGCTGCGGACCCTGTCAGCCGCGATCGGCGCCGAGGCCGCACAGGTGCTGGCCGAGGTCGCGCAGACCGAGCAGGCCGTCACCGAAGCAGAATCGGTGCTGGCCACGGCCCGCGACGAGCACACGTCAGCGGTGCGCAGACAGGAACGGGCCACCGCCCGGGTGGAACTCGGTGCGCAAGCCCTCGACGAGGCGGTCGTGGAGGCGCGGCGGGAGGCGGTGCGGCTCCGCCCGTACGCTCAAAGTGATCTTCTGGGTCTGATGCGGTGCCCGCCGCACCTGCGGTGGCCCGCTGCCGAGGCCGCGGGAACCGATGTGGACCCGGCGGTCGCCGCGCTGCATGAGGCGATCCTGACCGCGACCCGGGAGCTGAGCCCGACCGAGACGTCGCTGAAACAGAGCGCGACCCGGCTGACCAGCGCGCTGACCGAGTTGCAGGCGCAGCTGCCGGCGGCCGGATTGGATCATCGGCCGGAGTGGGACACCGACGAGGGCGTCATCGTCGTGCGCGTCGCCGACGAGCAGGGGCTCACGCCGGTCGCGAACTTCGCCGAGCGGATCGCCGGGGAACGCCGTGACCAGGAACAGCTGCTCACCGAGGCGGAACAGCGGGTGTTCGAGGACGCCCTGCTGGGCCAGCTCGCCGGGCAGATCCACCGCCGCACGATCGAGGCCCGCGACCTGGTCGACGCGATGGACACCCAGATGCGTGCCCGCCGGATGTCCTCGGGCCTGACCGTCGGTGTCGGCTGGCGGCTCTCCGACGACCTGGACCCGGAGCAGCGTGAGGTGTGCAAGCTGCTGGAACGTGATCCGGCGCGGCTCGGGCCCGGCCAGCTCACCATGCTGCGCCGGCACTTCGCGGCCCGGATCAAGACGGCCCGGGCGCAGGCGCCGGAGAAGCCGTACCGGGAGTTGCTGGCCGAGGTGCTCGACTACCGGCAGTGGCGGGTGTTCGCGTTCACGCTGCACCGGCCGGGCGGGGTGACCGAGCCGCTGACCCGGGCCCGGCACAGTCAGCTCTCCGGCGGTGAGCAGTCGGTGTCGCTGCACCTGCCGCTGTTCGCGGCCGCGAACGCCCTGTTCGGGTCGGCGCGGCCGGACGCGCCCCGGCTGCTCGGGCTCGACGAGGCGTTCGCCGGCGTGGACGAGAACGGGCGCGGTGAGCTGATGTCGCTGGCCAAGCAGTTCGACCTGGACCTGTTCATGACCGGCTACGACCTGTGGGCCACCCACCCGGCGGTGACCGGTTGCGCCCACTACGACCTCTCGCACTCGACGGTCGAGCACACCGTGTCGACGGTGCTGCTGGTCTGGGACGGCGCCATGAACATCGCCGACTTCGACGGCACCCTGGCCCGCGCGCTCGGCTCCCCGGAGACCCGCAGGGTGGCCTCCGATGCCTGAACTGCCCGGCTGGGAGCGGCTGCTGGCCGCGGCCCGGCGCAGCCTGGAACGGACCGGCGGCAGCCTGACCGGCTCGGTGTCGCTGTCCGCGCCGGACGAACAGGAACGGCTCGCGGTGATCGGGGTGACCGGCGTGCACCGGCCGGCCGGGGTCAGCCGGGTCACCGTGCGGCTGGCCGAACTGGACTCGTTCCTGCGTGCCGCCCACGGGATCGGCCTGGCCGAGGCGGTGGGCCCGTTCCGGGACCGGCCCGGCGAACGTGCCCGCGAGGCCGTCGGCCGCGATGCCGTTCTCGCCGTCGCCGCGGCCGGCCGGCACGCCACCGAGCCCTGGTACCTCGCCTTCGTGGAAACCCTGCGACGCGACGGGACACTGACCCGGATCGTCCGTAGTGGCCTGCCGTTTGAACAGGTTGTCGCGGTGCTCGACGCGCTGCCGGCCGACGGTGAGCCGATGCCGGTGTTCGCCGAGCAGGTGCTCGGGGACACCAAGGCCCTGGCCGACGGCCCGGTGCGCGGGCTGGTTCTGCGGGCGCTCGCGGCCTGGCACGAGGTGCCGGCGCCGGCCGGCGCGGAGCAGGAGCGGGCGCTGTGGGAACTGGCCGGGGTGGTCCCCGACGACCTGGCCAGTCAGGTGCTCGTTCTCAACCTTCCGGCCGCCGGGGGCCTGCTCGGTGAGTGGCTGACGTCAGCCGCCGCAGCGCAGGTGCCGTTACGGGTCACCCTGCATCAGCTGCGGCTCGCGCCGCTGGCGATCTCGGCCGCGGAGGTGTTCGTGTGCGAGAACCCGGCGGTGCTGCGGGCCGCTGCCGGGCTGGTCACCGCCCCGCTGATCTGCACCGAAGGGGTGCCGTCGGCGGCACTGCACGCGCTGCTCGGATTCCTCGCCCCGGACACGGTGATCCGCTGGCGCAACGACTTCGACTGGACCGGGGTGCGGTTGACCGCGGCCGCCCTGCACCGCTACCCCGGTGCGGTGCCGTGGCGGATGACCGCCGCCGACTATGCGGCGCCAGGGTCGCACGGCGTGGCGCTCGCCGGTGCGGCGGCGGCCACGCCGTGGGACCCCGAGCTGGCCGCGTCGATGGCGGCGACCGGGCGCGCGGTCATGGAGGAACGACTGATCGACCTGCTCCTGAACGATCTGCGCCGCCGCTGATCACGCCGGGTCGTCGAAGCCCTCGTCCGCCCGCTCACGCCGCAGATGCGCCTCGGCCCGGCGCGCCTGATCCCCCTTCTCCGCCGACAGCCCGGCATACATCGGCTTCACCTTCTCGTACGGCTGGCCCGGCGGCAGCAACGGGATCGCCGGGTCCACCACCGCCTCGATCAGCACCGGCCGGTCGTCCGCCAGCGCCGACTCCCACGCCTTCGCCAGCTCCCCCGGATCCGTGACCCGCACCCCGCGCAACCCCAGCAACTCCGCGTACTTCGCATACGGCACGTCCGGCAGCTCCTGCGACGTCTCGAACCGAGGCTCGCCCTCGGTTTCGCGCTGCTCCCAGCTCACCTCCGCGAGATCCCGGTTGTTCAGCACGCACACCACGAACCTCGGGTCCGCCCAGTCCCGCCAGCGGGCCGCCACCGTCACCAGCTCGGCCATCCCGGCCATCTGCATCGCGCCGTCGCCGGCGAGCACCACCACCGGGCGGTCCGGTGCCGCCAGTTTGGCGGCGAGACCGTAGGGCAGGCCGCACCCCATCGACGCGAGCGTGCTGGACAGGTGCGCGGGGACACCGGGCGGCAGCCGCAGATGGCGGGCATACCAGTAGACGACCGAGCCGACATCGACCGCGACCTGCGCGTCCGCGGGCAGATGGTCGGTCAGCGAGCGGACCACCTGCTGCGGGTTCAGCGGTTCGGCGGGCGCTGCGGCCCGGGCCGCAGCGATCAGATGCCAGCGCTGCACCCACTCCTCGACGCGGGCGCCCCAGGCGCCACGCGGGCGCGCCGGCACCAGATCAAGCAGTTCGCGCAAGGTCTCCACGGCGTCACCCAGCAACGGCACTTCAACCGGATACCGTACGCCGAGACGCCGCCCGTCCACGTCGATCTGCACCGCCCGTGCCTGGCCGGGCCTCGGATAGAACTCGGTCCACGGGTCGTTGGTGCCGACGAGCAGCAGCGTGTCGCAGTGGCGCATCAGTTCCGCACTGGCCGTGGTGCCGAGATGCCCCATGACGCCGGTGTGGAACGGCAGGGTCTCGTCCAGCACCGGCTTGCCGAGCAACGACGCCGTCACCCCCGCCCCGAGCCGCTGGGCCAGCTCGGTGATCTCGTGCTGCGCCCCGTACGCCCCCTGTCCCACCATGATCGCCACCCGCTCGCCGGAACCGAGCAGCTCGGCCGCCTCCCGCAGGTCTTTCTCGCGGGGAACGATCCGCGCGGGGCGCAGCCCCGCGCTGGTCGCGAGCACACCGTGCTCATGGGTCTCGGGGTCGGGCGCCGGCGCCGACTGCACGTCGTGCGGCAGGATCACACACGTCGGGCTGCGGGTCGCCAACGCGGTCCGGAACGCCCGGTCGAGCAACATCGGCACCTGCTCCGGCGTGTGCGCCGCCTGCACGAACTGCGCGCACACGTCACCGAAGAGCCGCACCAGGTCGATCTCCTGCTGGTACGCGCTGCCGAGCACCGTCGACACCTGCTGCCCGACGATCGCCACGACCGGCTTGGAGTCGAGTTTCGCGTCATAGAGGCCGTTGAGCAGATGCACCGCCCCCGGCCCCTGAGTGGCGAGGCAGACGCCGACGTCGCCGGTGTACTTGGCGTGCCCGACAGCCATGAACGCCGCCGCCTCCTCGTGCCGGGCCTGCACGAACGTGGGCTTCCCGGCCCGGCGCAGCGCGCCGATCACCCCGTCGATGCCGTCGCCGGAATACCCGAAGACCCGCTCCACATGCCATGCAGTCAGACGTTCCACCACGACGTCCGACACGGTTCGCTCGCTCACCAGCGCCTCCTCACCCTTTCGAGGAGGGCTACCCGCTCAGCCCGCCGGTACTCACTCCCGGGCGGTCAGGCCTGGGCCGTTGGCAGCACGATCACCTGACGGAGGTTGACGTGGCGCGGGCGGGAGGTGACGTACGCGATGAGGTCGGCGACGTCGTCGGCGCTGAGCGCCGGCATCGCCCGGAACATCGCCCCCAACTGCGCGGACAGCTCCCGGTTGCCGACGTGCCCGCTCAGTTCGGTGTCGGTCAGACCGGGTTCGATGTTGGTGACCCGGACCGTCTCGGCGCCCAGTTCGGTGCGCAGCGACGCGGAGAGCTGAGTGAGCGCCGCCTTGGTGGCGGAGTACACGGCGTACTGCGGAAAGGTCACGTGCGCGCCGATCGACGAGATGTTGACCAGGTCCGCAGGGCGGCCGTCGGCCGCGGCGGCACGCAACCCCGGCAGGAAGGCCCGGATGACTCGTAGCGCGCCGGTCAGGTTGGTGTCGATCATGCGGGCCCACTCGTCCTCGCGGCCGTCGCCGATCGGGTTCGGCAGCATCACCCCGGCGGCGTTGACCACCAGATCCGCGCGGCCGTAGACGGCCGTGACCCGGTCGTAGACGGCCGTCACGGACGCGGCGTCGGTGATGTCGACGGGTACGGCCAGCGCGTTCCCGCCACCTGCCTCGATCTTGGCGGCCAGGTCCTCGAGGCGGTCGCGGCGACGGGCGAGCAGGGCGACGCGGGCCCCGCCGGCGGCGAGCAGGACGGCGGTCGCCGCACCCATGCCGCTGGCGGCTCCGGTGACGACGGCGGTGCGGTCATGCAGTTCGTAGCTGTTCATGGCGAAAGCTTGTGCCCGGCCGGGATCGAGTGGCAGGGCTGTGCTGTTACCTGGGTCTGACAGACCCAGGATCCGGTTCGCGGGAGGGGGCAGACTGTGGGCATGACCGCCTCGCCCGGGCAGGCCCGGGAACCGGATATCGGGACGTTTCTGCGTGCTCGCCGCGCCGCCATCCGGCCGGAGGAGTTCGGATTGCCGGTGCTGGGCCGCCGCCGGGTGCCCGGCCTGCGCCGCGAAGAGCTGGCGCAGCTGGCCGGGGTGAGCCCCGACTACTACGTCCGGCTGGAGCAGGGCCGCGGGCACAACGTGTCCGACTCGGTGCTGGCCGCTGTCGCCCGCGTGCTGCGCTTGACCGAAATCGAGCGTGAGCACCTGGTCAATCTGGCCCGTTCCACCGCCGGCCGCTCCCGACCGGCCCCGGCACGGCGTCAGCAGGTGCGTCCAGGCATGCGGGTGCTGCTCGACATGATGCAGACCGTGCCGGCGTTCATTCTGGGCCGGCGCTTGGATGTGCTGGCCTGGAATCCGCTGGGCGACGCCGTGAACGGGTTCAGCACCTGGCCGGCGGGGCAGCGCAACGTCGTCTGGCGTACGTTTCTGGACCCGCGGGCACGCACGTTCTACCGGCAGTGGGACACCGTCGCGGCCGAGACCGTGGCCTTCCTGCGGCTCGACAGCGGACGTCACCCCGGCGACCCACAGCTGGCCGCGCTGGTCGGTGAGCTGTCGGTCACCAGCCCCGAGTTCGCCCGGCTGTGGGCCGCCCAGCGGGTCAAGGACAAGACCTCCGGTGCCAAGTTGCTGCACCACCCGATCGTCGGCGACCTGGAGCTGGCGTTCGAGACTCTGGCGCTACCCGGGGAGCCCGATCAATTGCTTGTCACCTACACGGCGCCGCCGGGCAGCTCGGCGTACGAGCGCCTGCAGCTGTTGGCAAGCTGGACCGCGCCGCAGACCGATCCAGTCCCGAGGGTCGCCTCATCGCCGGCGAGCGGCGCATGAGCATCCGCGTGAAGAGCTGATTTCGATAGATCGGCCAGGTGGCGCGCCGTCATGCGAATCCAGGCCGCGTACTGGAAACGATCCGACCGGTCATGATCCTGGTGCGAGACGACGGAGCAGGGTGACTTGGATGTCGCCGTCCAGGAGTTCGGGTGTGCGCGCGAGGAAACTCCGCAGGTGCGGCGTCTTCAGGTTGGCGGCGTGCTCCTCGGGGCTGCGCCACACCTCATAGAAGTGGAACGATCCTTGATCGTCCACGGCGCGGTGCAGGTCGTAGGCGATGCATCCCGGCTCAGCCAGCGTGGGTGGGATGAGCGCGGTCAGGGCTTCCCGCAGCGCCGTCTCCTGTCCCGATTTGGCGCGCAGCTGGGCGATGACGGTCAGATTCTCTGGCATCGGTGTGGTGCTCCCGGTTCGTGCCCGGTCCTGAGCGCCGGGCTGGCGAGTACCGACGCTAGGCAGGACTGGTCCTGGCGTACAGTCCACTCGCGTGCCTGCTGACCGGACCAATCGTGCTACTGCCCTGCTCATCGAGCTGCCCGAGGACGACCGGCCGATGCATGAGCGGCTCGCCAGCGCGATCAGGACCGCGATCGCGCGAGGCCGTCTCACGCCTGGTCAGCTGCTTCCGTCCAGCCGGACCCTCGCAGCCGAGCTCGGGTGTTCCCGCTGGGTGGTCAATGAGGCATACGTTCAGTTGGCCGCCGAGGGCCACCTGGAGACCCGGCAGGGCTCCGGCACTCGGATCGCCGCCTACACCACCACTCGTATCGAACCGTCCGGCGCCGAATCCGCCGACCCCGAACCGCCCACGTCACATGTCGATCTACGACCGGGCGCCCCCGACGTCAACGGTTTCCCCGCCACGGCCTGGCTGCGTTCCCAGCACCACGTCCTGACCGACCCGGCCTGGTCACCGCCGGTCTTCCCGCCGCCTGCCGGAGCAATCCGCCTCCGGCAGACCGTCGCCGCCTATCTACGCCGCGCCCGGGGCATCCTCGTGGACAGCGACGACGTGATCATCACTTGCGGCACGTCCCACGGCATGGCCGCAGTCGCCCGAACCCTGGCGCCGGCCGCGTCCGGGATCGCGGTCGAAGACCCCGGCTGGTTCCGCCTGCGAGAGGTAGCCGCCGCGGCCGGACTGCGAATCGAACCGGTCACCGTGGACGCCAACGGCATCGACGTCGACGCGGTTCGCCGCGCTGATGTAACGGCAGCAATCTGTGCCCCCGCCCACCAGTTCCCCACCGGCGCGCTCCTGTCCCCGCAACGCCGCCGAGCCCTGCTGACCTGGGCGACCGATGCCTCGGCAATCATCGTCGAGGACGACTACGACGCCGAGTTCCGCTACGACGGCCGCCCTGTCGGCGCGCTGGCCGGCCTCAGCCGCGACCATGTGATCTACCTGGGCTCCGTCAGCAAGACAATGCACCCCGGCCTGCGACTCGGCTGGCTGGTGCCGCCACCCGCTCGGCGTCGCGCACTGCTCGCCGCCGTGGAGACCGCCGGCGCCGGCCCCAGCATCCTGGACCAACTGACCTTCGCCCATCTCGTGGAAACCGGCGCCTACGACCGCCACCTACGACAGACCCGCAAGACATACCGGCTTCGCCGCAATGCCCTGCTCACCGCCCTGCAGCGGCACAACGTGACCGGACGGCTCGGCGCACCCCAGGGCATAGCCGCCGGCCTGCACCTAACCCTGCCGCTGCCACCGAAGTCCGACGAACACGCCGTGGTGGCCCGGCTCGCCGAGCTGGGTGTGACAGCGATCCCGTTGTCCCGTTACACGATCCGTCCTCAGCCACCGGCACTCGTCCTCGGCTACGGCCGCCTGACCCCATCCCGGGCCGAGTGGGTCGCCATGCGGATAGCCAAGGCTCTTAAGACCCACAGTTCGTCCTCTTCAGATGTTGCTCGGCATGGCAACGCTTGAGGCCCCAATGGCAGCGCACGTAGACACCACAGAACTCGCCCCCTCGCCGGGTGTCCGAGCCGAGGCGCTCCCGTTTCACGTATCCCGCGTCGACGAGGGCGGTAACCTGCTTACTCAGTGCCGACGGGCTCAGGTCCAGATGTCCCTTTGATGACTGACAGCTCCACTGTGCTGCCCGCGACGGGCTTCGCACAGATGCGCAGCGGGTGCGTCGGGTGGACGATCAGGTCGAGCTCCGCAGTCACTGCGGCGCTCCGGTCAACCGCCGGTGCACTACGCCGCCGGCGAGGTGCAAGACGGTCACCGCGAATCGCGCCGCTGCGGCTGGTCGCCGACTAAGCGCCGGCCACCGGGTCAGGGCGCCTCAGATTCCGCGTCAATGCCAGATGCCCGCGATCGGACGGTCCCCGGCGGCGCCGTACCGCACGGCGGGGTAGTCGTGGCTGCCACCACTGAGATGGCGGTCGAGGTAGAACGTCGCGGTGCTGGGCCGGAAGACGCCGATCTCGTCGCGCCCGTCACCGTCCCAGTCACCCGCCACCGGGAGGTCGCCGGAGGTGCCGAAGGAGGGCCGATAGTCGGACACCCCGTCCAGGTCGGCGTCGAGGTACCAGCGGCCCTCGGACGGGCGGAAGACGCCGATGCCGGAGATGTCCGCCGCGTAGGTCCACCGGCCGGCGACGGGCAGGTCCCCGGCCTGGCCGAACGAACGCGTGACGTTGGCGGTGCCGTCGTTGTTGGTGTCCAGCAAGAATTGGCCGGTCGACGGCCGGAACACACCGACGTCGTCGAGGTGGTCGTTGTTCCAGTCGCCGGCGACCGGCCGGTCCCCGGTCCGGCCGAACGAAAAGGTCTCTTCGGCCGTGCCGTCGTCGGAGTCGTAGTTCAGATAGAACGTCGCGGTCGAAGGCCGGTAGAGGCCCGCCGTGTTCTCCTTGAGGACGTTGTACCAGCTGCCGGCGATCGGCAGGTCCTCCGAGCGGCCGAAGTGGAAGTTGTGCTCGGAGCTGCCGTTGCGGTTGGTGTCGAGGCAGAAGTCGGCTTCGGACGGCCGGAACACGCCGATGCCGTGCGGCAGCCCGTCGGCGGCGAGCGCCGGGGCGGCGGACGAGGCGACCAGACCGGACGCGAGGAGCAGCGCCGAGGCGCCGACGCCAAGGATCTTTCGCATTCGCCCACAGTGGAGTATGTCGATGGAAGATCGCAAGGTAACACCTGCGAGGCGCGCGGCTCGCGGCAAGAAGCCGGACAGTAGCGTCCTCACGATGTGCGCGCTCGGCGGCATGAGAGTTAGTTCGATCCTGAAGCCGTGTCGCTGCTCGGCGAAATAGCCTGTGATCAGATCCCGTAACCGGCCAAGCTCCACACTCGACGGAAATGTTGAAATCCGGCCGAAAATCTCCATAGGCTCCGCGCATCGTCAGATTGGAACCGCAGATGACCACGCAGAGCGCACTCCAGAGCTACGCCGAACCCGGGCCACTGACAACGGCCGAACCGGGTACGGCAGCAGTCCTGACCGGACTACCGTCCACGCTGCCCGACCTGATCGTCGCCGTTCAAGGTCTCTTGATCCATGAACCGGGTTCTGCTCAGTCGGCCACCGGCCACCTTCGCATGACCCACCAGATCCTCGCCCACCTCCTCGCGGCCGACCCGCGACCGCTCATCGAAGCGCGTCCCCCGGCCCAGCGACTGGCAGGATGCTGCCGCCACTTCACCCTCCTCGCTGTCGCCGTACTGCGCGCGCACGGCATCCCCGCACGCGCCCGCTGCGGCTTCGCCCGGTACTTCGTCCCTGGCCTGCACGGCGACCACTGGGTAGTCGAATACTGGAACGCGGCCACATCACGCTGGATCCTCGCCGATGCCCAACTCGGCCCCGTATTGTGTGCGGCGCTTGGCGTCTCCTTCGAACCCAACGACGTGCCACGGGAGCAGTTCGCCGTCGCTGGCGACGCTTGGATCCGCTGCCGCAAAGGCGAGCTCGATCCGTCCCGGTGCGGTCTCGAAGGCGAGGGTCAATCGGGATGGTGGTGGATCGCCGGCAACCTCATACGCGACGTCGCCGCGCTCGCCAAAATGGAGATGCTGCCCTGGGACGTATGGGGCGCAATGCCGGGGCCTGACGAGCCGATCAACGACGTCCTCGCCGATGATCTCGACCAACTGGCCGCAATTACCGCAGATCCCGATACCGCCGCCGAAAGTCGCGCCCTATACGACAACGGGCGGTTCCGCGTCCCGGTTCGGGTCTACAACTTCCTCCGGCGAACGGACGAACCAGTAATCGAAATCACCTGACCAGGGAAGCAAATAGAAAGTTTATTCGTCAGGCACAGGCCGCGCACTGCCATCGGCACGTGAAGGCGTTGGGCCGGTAATGCCTCGGTCGAACTGGAGTATCGCAGATGACCGGACACAGAAACCGTTCTTACAGAGAAAGAATCCGGGGAGTTGTTGATGGCTGACACGAAACCGCCGCCCGAGGGAACGGGAACTGTCTTCGTCAACTCCCTTTCCGATGGCACGTTTGTTGGAATTTAGCAAGGAGATGACGCTCATCCCGGCCGCTACATTGACACGGACGGCTCGCGGGATGAAGTTCTTCGTTGGGCAAGACGCTGCCCTGCTGCCAAGCATTTAGTCTTCGATGAACAAAAGGATCTTTACATCCCGCTGGACTTGTAGTGCGTCACACTCTCATCGGCAGGAGCGTGCAGCGGAGACGGTGCGGGCCGTACGGAGCGTAACTGCCGAGCTGGCCGAGCACGGGCGGCGGCAGATGCGGATGCGCATGGCGTTGCAGGGAGGGATCATCATCGCCATGACCTTTCCACTCCAGGGGCTGCCGTCGGCAATCGAGGACCGGGCGTCTGCCTGGGCGGCGCTCCGGTTGTGCCAGCGTGCGCGTCCGGTACACCCGAATCACGGAAAGGCGGTCACGGGCGTCGAGTTCGAGTCCGCCGAGTGGTTGGTGGATGTCGCGCCTTGGGACAGCGGCGAGGCCGATCTTTCTACCGTACGCCTGATCGACGACCGGGTCGCCAGCACCGCCGGAGCCTGGACCGAAGCCGCGACCGGACATCGCCTCGGCCGGATGGCAACGGCGCGGTCACGGGCCACGTCAGCTGTGGGGGCCACCGCGGTGCAAATCAGCCGGATTCGCCACCACTGACGCCGAAATGGCCGGCTTGCGGCTTGATCCCGCCGGATTCCTTGGCTCGGTATTCGATCTACCGATATTCCCGGTGATCCGTCGCGGCATGGCTATCGGCGGACATCATCCCGGGAGTTGCGCATGTCGAATCGCCAGTTCGTCACCTTCGAGGTCGCCGACCAATTCTTCGGCGTGGACGTGGACGCTGTGCAGGAGGTGTTGTCGTACAGCGAGTACACGCCGGTGCCGATGGCGCCGAACGCGGTCGGTGGCTTGTTCAATCTGCGCGGGCAGGTGATCGCCGCGGTGGACCTGCGTGTTCAGTTCGGGTTGCCGCGCCGGGACATGTCCGGCCTGGTGATGAACGTGATCGTGCGGTACGCCGGTGAGCCGGTCAGCCTACTGGTGGACCGCATCGGGCAGGTCGCCTACCTGGATGCACAGATGTTTGAGGAGCCACCGGCAACACTGACCGGCCCGTCACGCGCGCTGGTCACCGGTGCGTACAAGACCGAGGGCAGGCTGATGCTGGTGCTGGACGTCGCCGAGTGCGTAAACACCGCCCGCGTCCCGGCCTAAGACCCATACTGGTCACGCCGTGACTCGCCGGGAGACCTTCGGTACCGGAACGTGGGCATTCACGGCCGCGACTGGGTGGCGCAGCATCTGCGGGCTTATCAACAGCTGCGGGCGTATCACCGGCATCCGGATCCCGACGGAGGCGGTGCGGTACTTGAGTCGGCGGGCCGCGGCGTGCTCGATCCGGAGGGCCACCGTGACCGCGTTAGGTGTCACTAGCCCGGATTAGAGTGCGATCATGACCGACGCATCCGTGCACCTCGTCGCCCAGCCCCGTCTCGACACGCTCGTGACGGAATTCCGCTCCGACGCCCAGCGGCTGCGCACCGACTTCGCCGGGACGGCCTGGCTCGGTGACATCCCCGACCCGGAATCGGGGATGATGGGACCGAACTACCAGCGGCGTGTTGTCGACTCGCAGTTGTTTCTGCCTGACACCCACTGGTACACCGTCCGCGAGCTCGACGACGCCGAGATCCAGATTTCCGTCGGCCTTCTCCAGGTGCCGGGCACCACGCAGGGCTCACAAGGGCTGGTCGGCGCAATCGCGGATCCACGTGCAGATTTCTTCGAGCACCCGGAACACGACGACCGGGTCGGCATCTGCCTCACGCTGCGGGGCCGGATCTGGTCCAACGTCGGTCTGTCATATCGAATCACCGTACTGTGCCGGCCGGAGGCCTTCATCATTAGCGCATTCGCGTGACGCAAGGGCCGCACTGATCTCGGCACCAGCGTGCGTGTCGGCTCGCCGCCTGGCCACCACGAGCGCTCGGCGGCAAATCAGTGCATTGGCCGCTGACGTGCGGCAGCCTGTGGGAATGGTTCGCCAACTGCTTCCGCCCGCACGAAAAGAGGTCGAGGGGTGGTTCACCGCCGTGTTGGCCGGCACGCGCACCCGTGACGAGGCAGATCGGTGGGCTGCTCAATGGCACGGAACTCCAGCCGACCGTCTGTTCACTGATGACGTGACTTGGTGGGCTCTCGGGCATCTCCACGGAATCGACCTGCAGGACCAAGACGGCAGGTTCCTGCACGACGACGAGCAGGTGGCGCAGTGGCTCGAGGAGTTTCGCCACCGCTGTCAGATCTCACCAGCTCCAGACGAGGTCTGACGCAGGGCGACCACCAGCCTGCCGAGCACGCACCGTCCGCGGCAGGTCCGTGCGAGGCAGCCATTAGCGCTGCCCGATCATGGGGTGCATACCCTGGAGCAGTGCCGGGTGACAGTCTCACGTCGTGAGGTTCTCCCCGAGCGATGGCTGGCACCCGGCAACCTGACCCTTCGGATCGCAGGCGCTCAGCGCCTTATCAGCGGCATGAGAGGGCGTTCGACGGACAGGGCCACTTTCGCCCAGCTCCCCGCTGACTGTAGATGCCGCCCATTGAAGATGGACAGGCCGCTCAACGTTGGTACTCAGCCGATCTCGCAACGCGTCCAGGTTGGCACCCTAGTACGAACCGAAGTCGAGTAACCTCGCCAACTCGCGATGGAGTTCATCCTCCGACTTCACCCGTTGCCGTCAAGGACCACGCGCACTCGACGATCCTACTGACCACGCAAGATCAGAATCTGGTTGAAAAATCCCGACTGCCGATCATCGAACTCATGCAGAACGTCCTGGATCCGGAACGTCGCCAACTGTCTATAGTTCGCGCAGGCCGTTCACCGGGTCGAAGTGGAGAGCGCCGTTCAGCCGGTGGTCGGTAGCGCTCAAGCTGGACAGTGGGGCAATATCTCCGCCGAGGCGGAGGGAAGAACAAATTGCAAAGTTCAGCGGATGAACCTCGTCGTATCCGGTTCGAAACCTGGGTGAGCATGATCGTCGGCTTGGTGCTTACGGTTCTCGCGGCTGGTAGCGCACCGTGGTGGTGGCCGAAAGTGACAGATGGTCAAGGGGGGCCGATCGCGCCTCCGTCGCGGCCGCCCGTAACGGCGCCTGCTTCAAGTGCCACGCCGGATGAACCGACACCCTCGCCCACGCCCACACAGACGACGACACGTCCGCCCACCATCGAACCGAGCTTCGAGGAGGTCGACCTGCAGCCGCTTTGCGACAGCGGGGACTGCTCCGGCACGCAACGAGTGGGTGACACATTGTTCTCGTACACGGATAAGGCGCAGGCTAATAGGTATCCGAACTACCGGGAGCACAAAGCCTTCGATGGTGGTCGGACGAGCTGCCGCTCGCTGAAGGTGGAGTTTGCCGGTGACAAATGGGTGCAGGACGACGAGCGTCCTGGCATCGACTACCTCAAGTTTGTGCAAGAGACCCGCCCACCCGTCTACGCCAAGGTTGGTGTTGGCAAGGTAGGTAGCGTGGAGGTGCAGCTTGATGGCGGGCCGCTGCTCATCACCGCTGCACGCGCAAATGATCCAGGCGTACATAACTCATATGTGCTACTGAGAATTACTGGTTCGTGCGCGACGCCCGACGGTCTCGCCATTGGGCAATGAGGGCGATCCCGCACGGCCTCTCATCCCGGCAATTCCTCATGTTGAATGATGTATGACAAGTAAGCAGTAGGTCTGCCAAGCTTCGCCAATCGTTCTCTATCGACAACCCTTCGCGCTCTCATCGGCATGAGAAGACACCGGCCTGCCATCGGCCGCCGGTGGCTGCGGTGCCGTCCGGCGTCACGCAGACGCCCGTCACTCAGCAACCAACGACATCACAAGTGTCGTAACGCCTACCAGAAATACGAGTACATGTAGAGCCGACCATAGCTTATTCAGGCGAATCTTGAAGAGAAGCGGGTGAGCGCTTTCATTGATTGATTCCCCAGCCCTTCTTGTGGCAGCTATCTGCAGCGCCTCATCCATCTCGTCCAGCCTCCGCTCAAACTCGACCGCCAGGGCGGTAGACCTTTGAGAGCGTTCGTAGTGCTTGGCGCTGAGTAGAAATCCAAACGCTCCCAACAGGATGATAGCGACTGCAAGTGGCACCGTGCGGTAGCCAAACTTGACCGTTACCATAAGGCCCACACTGGCCGAAGTTAGCAGTAGAACCATGTTGGTAGCGATCGATCGCTGCGCCTCATGCTGACGTGCATGCTCGCGAATCTCCTTCCACATCGTCAGAAGGGTCTGCCGCCTAGCCTCCATTGCTTGATCTTCTTCGCGCCTCCGGCTCCTCATGCACTCCAGCGTGGGACATGAATACAAACTCCCTCCTGCAAGCCCGAGCGGTGACGGACGAGAATGCGCACTCTTCTCGGCACGAGTGCGTATATCCGGCTGGTGTGGAATTTCGGTGGCCTGCTGCGAACGGCGCCCCACCGCCTTAAGGCCAGAGCTCTCTGGCGGGTTCTGGCCGCTTCGGACGTTCGGGGTTGCCGGGCGCCCGTAACCCGAAGACGCGACCGTCGTTTTTGGCCTCATGGGGAACGAAGATCGCCAGTACATCTGCCGGGAATGTTCGCGCAAGGTAACTGACGTGCGCATGGTGCCGGGCCAGCCGACGCAAAGCGCCTTCTCGTCGGGCGAAACCAGGCGTGACCTGGTTCCGGTCGGCATCTGCGAGAAGCATGGCGAGGTGCGGGCACGATGATGGACGAACGCTGGCGTGAGGTCGACAGCGCTTTGCTGCTGTGGATGCAGGCGGCGACGGCTGGTCTGATCAACGAGAAATCCGCAGGCGGTCAGCGGTGCGGTGATGGGCGACAACGATGTGCTGGGGCATGCACGGTTGCTTGGGCGGATGGTCCAGGCATACCCGCAGGTGCACGAGTCGCTGTTGGTGAGAGGTGCAAACTACGAGGACAACGTGCGAGTGGGGCAGGAGGTGCTGAGCGTGGCTTCTTGGCGGTAGCCGCTGCACCTCACGCGCCGATCGGGCAGCCCGAGCGCTGGATGGAAGTCGGCAAATGGCCACCCTTCGGCTAGGACACAGTTCGCGCCCGCACCAACCTGCGACGCACTCACATCGGCAGATCCGTGAAGCGACCATGCCTGGGTGATCTGCCTCGACTATCGTGCGTAACCGCGAGCCGGGTGGTGTGCGCGCCGTCCTCGACGACTCGCGGCAACCGCGCGCCGGCGCCTCCGGGGCCGACGTCGCCGAGCTGGCCCACGACGTGCCGGCGGGCCGGGTGGCGCTTCGGGTTCTCGGGCGCACCGAGGCCTGCGGCTGGCAGTTCCGGGGAGGCGTTCGACCGCGTCGAGCGGTGGGAAGCCAAACAGCATCCGCAAAGGCTCGACCGCACGGTGGAGTGCACCACGGCGATCCTTGAAGAGGATCTACCGGAGGCCGGCATGTCCGTGCATTGCCGATGGCAGCGGCGGAAGGCTACTTGCGGGCAACCCCGCTGTATTGGCTGGCGCCGCCGGTTACGTCGTCGCCCGGGTCGGGGTGCCACTGGCGGGAAGGGACGAGACCGGGCGGGACCAGCTCCAGGCCGTCGAAGAAGCCGGCGATCTCGTCCGGCGTGCGCATCAGATACGGCACGGCGCCGCTCTCGTTGTAATTGTCCTGGGCCTTGTTCAGGGCCTCCTCGTCGGCGCGTACGCCGTCGTTGATGGAGACGTAGCTGCCGGGCGGCAGGCCGGCCATCAGCTGCGCCACGATGTCGCGGGCTTCGGCTGTGCTGGGGATGTGGCCGAGCACGCCGTTCAGGATCAGCGCCACAGGCGAACCCATGTCGAGTTCCTCGGCTGCCAGCGCGACGATCCGGGACGGCTGCTGCAGGTCGCCTTCCAGGTAGATGCCCGAGGAGCCGGCCAGCATTTTGCGGCCGTGCTCCACCACGTACGGATCCTTGTCGACATAGACCACCCGGGCGGAGGGAGCGACCCGCTGGGCGATCTGGTGGGTGTTGTCGACGGCCGGCAGGCCGGCGCCGACGTCGAGGAACTGACGGATGCCGGCTTCGCCGGCCAGGTAGCGCACGGCGCGCGACAGATAGCGGCGGGATTCGCGGGCGACCTCGTCGATGCCGGGAAAGACGGCCCGGAACTCGTCGCCGGCCGCGCGGTCGACCGGCAAGTTGTCGGTGCCGCCCAGCCAGTAGTTCCAGATGCGGGCGGACTGCGGTACCGAGGTGTCCACTGATCACTCCAGACCGAAGGCGAGCAGCACGTTGCCGTGCTCGCTGGGATAGAACGGGTAGTAGCCGACCTGCACGTAGAGCATGCCGTTGGACACCACGGCGCCGCCGTTGCCGGAGACGGCGCCGCCGAAGCCGGTGCGGCCGTTCACCGCGGTGAAGGTGCGGACGGTGTCGTATTGCCAGAGCACGGCGCCGGTGCGGGACGAGTAGATGCGCATCTTGCCGTCGTTGCTGCCCTCGTAGACCAGGCCGGGGGTGCTGGTCGCGGCCGGGGTGTGAGCGAGGGCGCACACGTCGGGGAAGGCGGCGGCGCCGCCGGTCGTGCAGCCGTCGGCCGGGTTGGGGGTCTCCCACAGCACTCTGCCGGTGGCGGGATCCAGGGCGAACAGGGTGCCGGGGCCGGCGAAATAGGTCGCCACATAGATGCGGCGGCCGTCGTAGCTGCTGCCCCACTGGATGCCGGAGATACCGCCGCTGGGCAGCGGCACGCCGATCTGCCGCCGCCAGAAGACCGCCCCCGTGCGGGCATCGAAGGCGTGATAGACCCCGCTCTTCTGCCCGACACCGACGAAGGTGCGGCCGCCGACGCGGAACAGGTTCGGTGTGGCTCCGATGTCGTAGTCCAGCGCGGTGCCGTCGCGCAGGCCGGGACAGTAGCCCTCGGCGTCCGGTTCGTTGCACAGGCTGCGCCAGGTGTCCGCCCTGGTCACCTGCTGTTTCCAGCGCACCGAGCCGTCCCGGGCGTTGAGCGCCAGCAGCGAGTCGTAGTCGCCGGCGCTGCCGGTGTAGTTCTGCCCGGTCCCGACATAGAGCGTGCCGGTGGCCGGGTCGATGACCGGGGAGCTCCACACCCCGGCGCCGGACGGCTCGAAGCGGGGCGCCCCGCTGGGCCAGGTACCGACCTGGACCGGCTCGGGCACCGTCCAGTAGCGCCAGTCCAGCTCACCGGTGTCGGCGTCGAGGGCGTCGATGTGGCCGCGGAAGGTGCAGCACGGGGTGGTGGCGTCACCGGTGTTCTCGGCACTGGACGCCCCGATGTAGATCTTGCCGCGGTAGTACAGCGGGGAGCTGGTGTGCATGCCCGCGGAGTGGGACTCGGTGTCGGTCGCCCAGCGCAGACGGCCGGTGCGCTGGTCGAGCGCGTACACGTACCCCCGGTTGTCGCCGAAGAAGACCTTGCCGCGCGCAACGGCCGGGCCGTCCAGCACGATCGCGCCGCCGGAGGCGGGATCGACCGAGCTCAGGGCGAAGGTCCACCGGGTCGCGCCGGTTCGCGCGTCGAGCGCGTAGAACATGCCGTCGGGCCCGCCGAAGTAGATGCCGCCGTCGACGACCGCCGGCTGGCTCTTCACCGGCGCGCCGGTCGCCGGATAGGCGAACGCCCACTTCAGCTTGAGCTTGCCGACCGTCCGCGGGGTGATCCGGTGCTCGGCCGCGTTGTGCCGTGAGCCGGTGACGTCGCCCTGCCAGGTGGGCCAGTCACCGGGCGCGGCGGATCCGGTTGCCAGCAACAGGACCGCGCCGAGTGCGATTCCGCTGAGGGACATGACGGTCACCCTAGACGAAGACGGAGATCGATATTTACCCCTTGCGGCCCTGGGTGGCGACGCCCTCCACGAAGTAGCGCTGGCACAGGAAGAAAGCGATGATCATCGGTACGGTGGTGAGCACCGCGCCGGCCAGCACGATCTCCCAGCGCGCCTCCCCCGCCTGCCCGAACTGGTCGAGGATCGACTTCATCCCGCGCGGCATCGTGAACAGCGCCGGATCACGCAGGTAGATGAGTGGTTTCAGCAGGTCTGACCAGCTGGCCCGCAACTCGAAGACGAACGCCACGATCAGCGCCGGCCGGCACAGCGGGACCGCGATGCGCCAGAACAGCCGCCAGTATCCGGCGCCGTCGACGCGGGCCGCCTCGAACAGCTCCCGGGGCAGGCCGAGGAAGAACTGCCGGATCAGGAAGATGTAGAACGCGCTGCCGAACAGGTTGCCCGCCCAGAGCGGCACCTGCGTCGCCGCCAGCCCGAGCTCGTTCCAGATCAGGTACGTCGGGATCATGGTGACCGCGCCGGGCAGCATCATGGTGCCCACGACCAGCGCGAACAGCACGTTGCGGCCGGGGAAGCGGAAGTACGCGAAGCCGAACGCCACGATCGCGCTGGAGACGGTGACCGCCGCCGCGGCCGCCACCGCGACGATCACACTGTTCATCAGCCAGGTCAGCACCGGCGCGGCGGTCCAGATCGCGGTGTAGTTCTCCGGTGCCCAGTCGGACGGGATCAGCCGGTTGTCGAACACCTCCGGCCGGGGTTTCAGCGAGGCGCTGACCAGCCAGAGGAACGGGTAGAGGAAGACCACCGCGGCCAGGGCCAGGGTGGTCCACAGCACCCACGGATGCGGCCGGCGGCGGCGTGGGCCGCTCGGCGGTGCGGGCGGAGCGGCCACGGCCTGCGGCGCTTCGAGCGCGGTCATCGGTCCCTCACTCGTTCTCGTAGTAGACGAACCGGCGGCTGAGCCGCACCTGCACCACCGTGATCACCACGATGATCAGGAACAGCAGCCAGGCGAGCGCGGACGCATAGCCCATGTGCAGGAACTGGAAGGCCTGCTGGAACAGGTAGACGACGTAGAACAGGGCGGCGTCGTTGCCGTACGTCTGCTGGTTGGCACTGCCGTAGAAGGCCGTGTAGACCTCGTCGAAGGTCTGCAGCGAGGCGATGGTGTTGATGATCAGGGTGAAGAACAGCGCGCCGCTGATCATCGGCACGGTGACCGCCCGGAACCGCGCCCACGCGGACGCCCCGTCCATCTCGGCGGCCTCGTAGAGGTCACGCGGCACGTTCTGCAGCGCCGCCAGGTAGATGATCACCGTGCTGCCCAGGCTCCAGGCGCCGATCAGCACCAGGCCCGGCTTGATCCACGGCCCGTCGACGGTCCAGTTCGGCCCCTCGATCCCGATCTTGCCGAGTCCCGCGTTGACCAGGCCGACCTGGCCGTTGAACAGCAGCAGGAACAGCACACCCACGGCCACCTTGGGGGTGATCGTCGGCAGGTAGAAGATCGTCCGGAAGAACCCCGCCGACCGGCGCCCCACCCTGGCCAGCAGCATGGCCAGGGCGAGCGCCACGATCATGGTGACCGGTACGTGCAGCGCCGTGTAGATCAGCGTGTTGGCGATGCTGGTGCGCACCCTGGGATCAGCGAGCAGCTGCCGGTAGTTCTCCCCGCCGACGAAATCGGTGCTGGTCAGCACGTCGTAGTCGGTGAACGACAGGACCAGGCTGGCCACCATCGGCCCGGCCATGAACACGGCGAAACCGATCAGCCACGGCGACAGGAAACTGTAGGCGGCCCAGGTCTCCCGGCGCATCTCAGGAACCGCTGTTGGCCTTGTCCAGCGCGGCCTGGGCCTGCTGCTGGGCCTCGGCCATCGCCTGGGCGGGTGTCTGCTTGCCCTCCAGCACCCGGTTGACCGCGTTCTGCCAGGCGGCCTTGAACTCCTCGCCGGCGGCCATCGCCGGTTCGGAGAAGCCGGACTCCTGCGCCTTGAGGACGGTCTGCACCGCCGGGTCGGGCTTCACGTGGTCCCGGAAGATCACCTCGTCGGCCTTCTTGTTGCCGGTGAAGACCCCGAGGAACGGCTTGTTCTCCTTCTGCCGCACCTCGGCCCGGGCTTTCGCGGCCGCGATCCAGGTCTGGCTGTCGGTCATCGTCTTGATCCACTCGCAGGCCTGTTCGGCGTGCGGGCTCTTCGCCGGGATGGCCCAGGCGTTGCCGGTGATCCAGTCGACCGGCTGGCCGTCGACGCCGCGGAACGGGGCGACGGTCACCTTCGCCTTCGGCGAGTTGGCGGCGAGCACGTTGAGGTAGAAGTCCTCCATCGGGAACGCGCCGAGCTGGTTGCTCGCGAACTGGTTCTTCGCGCCGAAGAAGTCGAACGAGTCGCGGAACGACTTGAAGTTCGACCAGCCGCCCTGCTCGTTGATCAGCCCGACGGTGTACTCCACGACCTCGATCACCTTCGGGTCGTTCAGCTGCGCGGTCTTGCCGTCCTGGCTGACCAGCGAGGCGCCGTTGGCGCGGGCCCACAGCGGCAGGAACTCGGGCATCTTCGGGTCGAAGCCGATGCGCTGCAGCTTGCCGCCGCTCATCTTGGTCAGCCGGGCCGCGGCGGTCGACAGCGCCTGCCGGTCGCCGGTGTCGAGCGCGGCCGGATCCAGGTTGACCTCGGCGAACGCCGCGTCGCTGAGGATCAGCACGCGGTTGTTGTAGAAGTCGGGCATGCCGTAGAGCTGGCCGTTCAGAGTGGCCTCGGCGACGGCGGCCTCGCGGAACTGGCTCATGTCGATCTTCTCGCGCTCGACGCAGTCGCCGAGCGGCATGATCGCCTTCTTGGCGGCGTAGGTGCCGAGCAGCCGACGCTCCATGTAGACCAGGTCGGGCGGGCTGCCGGAGGCCACCGCGGACAGGAACGCCTGCGCGTCGAAGCTGCCCTCGGACGCCTGCGCCCTGCTGGGCGCGATCGCGGCGTTGGCCGCGTCGAACCGGGTCTTGGCGATCTCGTCGGCGGTCCCGAACCCCATCGTGGTCAGCGTCACGGCCGCGGTGTCGTCGGACTTCCAGCCGCCCACCCCACCGCAGCCGGCGAGCACGAGCGCCAGGGCACATCCCACCACAAACCGGCTTGATCGGATGAACATCATTGTTCTCCTCATTGCGCATGTTCCGGTGTGCGAAGCATAAGTTCGCTTCGATGCGCCCGCACGCGGAGCGGCGGCTGTCAACCGCCGATCGGGTGGTCCCCGCCCTGCCGGGCCGCAGCCGCCCTCCCTCCGGCACGCGGGTAGGCAGACACCGATCGGCGTCGCTCTAATCGATGGCAGGGATACCGGCGGTCACACCGGCCGATTCCCACGCTTCATCCGGACGGAATCGCGTCCATGGCGCCGTGGTCGCGTTTTGTCGATATCTCCGGGCAACCGCCCGGGAAGTCCACCGAAAGGAAAAGACACATGTCTGCTCTCGCCATCGAGAAGTCCTGGAAGGACATCGACCTCCGTGACGGGGCGACCAGCCACCCGGCCGGCCTCGGCTTCGGCGAGCTCACCTTCGAGGACCTCCGCGAGGACCGCACCATCTACGCCGCCAGCAGCGGCTGGGTGTGCACCCTGACGATCGAGTGCGGCACCGTGATCTGCGCCTGCTGATCTTCGATCGGTCTCGGCCCGGGGCGGGCACTGCCCGCCCCCCGCCCCCCCCATAAGGGTGGGGGGGGGGGCGGCCCGCTGAATACAAATAAGAGAGGTAAGCGACCCCGCCCATAACAACCAA
>NZ_JBEZZB010000033.1:0-71921 GCF_040638955.1 Actinoplanes sp. NPDC024001 | reverse complement strand
GCCGCCCCCTGGCGGGCCCGCCACACCCAGCGGGCCGGCGCCCGACGCAGCCGGCAAGCCGGAGGGTGGGGCGCCGGCCACCGGCGAGGGTTCGGCGGCAGCCGGCGCCGCGCCAACCGGCTCCGGGGCGACCGGCTCCGGCGAGGTCACCGAGGTCGACACCTCGCTGGGCTCGGTCGACCCGCGGGCGAGCGGCGTCGAGAGCCTCTCCGGCAGCCAGCGGCAGCGCAGCGTCAACGACTCGCACTCGATGCTCTTCGGCGACCAGATCGGCCGGGACAAGGTCGTGGTCATGCTCGGCGGCCGCGAGCCGGCGCCCCTGCAGACGCCACCGGCCAACCTGACGGCCCTGGTCCGGCACGCGTTCGTGAGCCCGGTCGACTGGGACGGCGTGCAGACGGCGTCCAAGAACCGGCGGGTCATCGTGCTGCGGGCCGGCGACGGCCACGGGCGGACCGGCGCGGCGATCCGGCTGCTGCAGTCCCCCTCGGACCGGCGCGTCTTCACCCTCGACCGCAACGTGGACCTGCACCAGTTCGGCCAGTGGCTGGAGGCGGACGCGGCCGGACCGGACCCGCTGCCGCGGACCGCCGGTTTCGTGCTCTGCGAGCCGGCCTCCTGGACCGACCTGCAGGCGTGGGTCCTGGAACGGCTCGAGGCCACCCTGGAACGCTACGACGCCAAGCTGGTCATCACGGTGCCGGCCGACGCCCAGGTCCCGGACCAGGAGCTGATGCCGTACATCCAGCCGCTGAGCGCGGGCCCGGAGCCGATCGAGGTGCTGACCCGGCACCTGGCCTGGTGGCTCGACTCGGAGGACCTGGCCGACCGGGTGCTCACCGAACCGGCGCTCGCCGCGTTCGTGAAGGACGTGCTCGCCGCCGACCAGTCGATGCGGACCGCGGCCGGGCTGGCCGACCTGATCGCCCAGCAGTGGGACGGCGTCACCATCGACCTGGACCGGCTCACCACCCGGTGGAAGGCCCGGACCAGCGAGGACTTCGAGATCTGGTTCGGCGGGCTGAGCGACGTGCGGACCCGCTGCCTGGCCATCGCCCTGGCGGTGCTCAACGGCCTGCCGTACGAGAACGTGGTGCACGGCGCACTGCGGCTGTCCGAACTGCTGGACGGCCCGCCCGAGCCGGGCCCGGTCGGCACCGCGCCCCGGCCGCCGTGGCGGGATCCGTTCGCCGGCACCCGGCGGCAGGTGCTCCGGCTGCTGCGCGCCCAGATCCGGCCGACGACCGTGCGCACCGGTTGGGGCGCGGCCCCGGCCGAGGTGATGGAGTACGACATTCCCGGATACGCCCGGGACGTGCTGGAGAAGGTCTGGCGGGAGTACCAGATCCAGGACAACCTGCTGGTCTGGCTGCGGGACCTGACCGAGAACCGCTCCGAGGAGGTGCGGATCCGGGCAGCCACCGCCCTCGGCCTGCTGGCGACGCACGCCTTCGACTACGTCTTCGGCCGCACGCTGCGCCCGATGCTGATCGACGGCGACATGTGGTGGGTGCGCGACGCGGTGGCCGACGCGCTGCGGGTCCCGGCCGCCGACCCTCGGCTGCGCCCGCTGGTGGAGGCGGCGATCATGCCGTTCTACCGCAACGAGTCCAACCGGATCTGGCAGGCCGGCGCCGCCCGGGTGCACGGTTTCGCGCTCGGCCAGCAGGATCCGGAACGCGCGCTCACCACCCTGGAGCGGCTCGTGGTGATCGACGACCGGCGGGTCGCCAAGAGCATCGCCGACAGCCTGGGTGAGCTGCTGCTGGCCGACGAGGCGAACGCGACCCGGGTGCTGAGCCGGTTGTGGAGCTGGCTCAACGACAAGAAGCGCAGCCTCGGCGGCCACTTCGTCTTCCTGCTGCTGGCCCAGAACCTGACCGGCGAGCCGCCCGGCGCCCGCCCCGACTCGTGGCCGAGACTGCTGCTGCTCGCGGTCCAGCAGCGCAACCTGCGCGACGGGCTGGTCGGCATCTGGCAGCTCGTGCTGCGGTCGCGGGCCCTTCCGGAACCGACCGAGGGCGTCCTGGCCGGGTGGGCCGACATGGCCGAGGCCGACGAGGGCGTCCGCGACGCCTTCACCCGGATGCTCGCCGCGATCCCCCCGGTGGTGGGCCAGAACGACCGGACCGAAGGCCTGGTCCGCTACCACATCAAACAGTGGCGCTCGGCGGACAACCTGGTGCCCAAGCGCAGCACAGCGGACGCGGCCGAGGCCGCTCTCAACGCGAGGATCGGTGCCCGATGACCAACCCCCTTCCGCTGATCGTGAGCGAGACGCCGGTGCCGCGCGGCCCGTTCAAGCCGGAGGCGTCCCGCTCGCCCAGCGTGGCCACCGTCTACGCGACCGGTACCGGTGACGTCGTCTCCTTCCAGGGCAAGCCGGTCGGCTGGTGGCAGCGCAGCCGCTCGGCCTTCCAGACCCGCTACGACGTGGACATGCGCGAGCACCACCGCACCGTCGAGCTGCGCAGCAAGCCGCTGCCGTCGCGCGGCGACGTCTACTTCTTCATCGCCACGGTGGACGTCAGCTTCCGGGTGCACGACCCGGAGGAGATCGTCCGGCGCGGCGTCCAGGACGCCCTCCCGCTGGTCTACGGCCACCTGGTGCACGTCTTCCGCAGCATCACCCGGGGCTTCGACATCGAGCAGTCCACCGAGGCGGAGGAGGCGATCCGCCGCCGCTTCGCCGGCGAGGTCCGCCTGCAGCAGGGCATCACCATCCTCGGGGTCGCCCCGCAGCTACGACCGGACGAGGCCGCCAGCGAGTTCCTGAAGGCGAAGGTCGAGGCCGTCCGGGAGCTGGAGCGCAACAAGCTGAAACAGCAGGTTGCCGTGCAGGACGCGATCAACCAGGCGCAACTGGGCGAGATCGGCCAGATGGCCCGGCTGAAGGCCGCCCAGAACGAGCACGCGGCGCTGGCCAAGGGGCCGCTCACCGCCATGGACATGGCCCGCGAGCATCTGGTGCGCCATCCGGAGGACACCGAGAAGGTGATGCGGCTGCTGATGGAGCACGAGAGCGCGATGCTCGAGCGCGAGGACGCGAACAACGTGCGGACCACCGAGTTCGTCAAGTTCATGATGCAGCAGGGCAACATGCATCCCGGCGACTTCGAGCCGTTCCTGGCCGGCGCGGCCAACCGGATGGGTGTCGGCGGGCCCACCGCGGGACCGGCGATCGCCGCGCCGCCCGGCACGTCGACGTGGGGCGCCGAGCCGGCCGCCGAGCAGCCCGCCCCGGTGATCCTGCAGCAGGACCCGGCCACCAAGGTGTGGCGGCCGGCCGACGGCGTGCAGCCCGTCTACCTGCTGGTCGACGAGTCGGCGAACGCCCGGCCGTACCTGGACGATCTGACCGACGGGCTGCGGACCCTGCTCGACGGGCTCACCCACGCGCCGGAGGTGGCGCCGGCGATCCGGCTCTCCGTGCTCGGCTACGCCGGTCAGGTGGCGATGCGCCGGCAGCTGGGCGAGGTGGACGCCGGCAGTCAGGCGCCGTGGATCACCAGTCAGGGCGGCGCGGTCAGCTACACGAACACCTTCGAGAGCCTGCTGTCGCAGATCACCCCGGACGTCGAGGCGCTCAAGGAGCAGGGGCTGAAGGTGCTGCGGCCGATCGTGTTCGTGCTGGCCGCGAGCCCGGCCGCGGAGTCGGACGCCTGGCTCGCCGCCCACCGCCGGCTGGTCGACACCACCTCGCACCGGTACGCGCCGTACATCATCGCCTGCGGGGTCGGCGACGCACCGGCCACCCTGGTCTCCCGGATCGCCACCAACCCGGAGTTCGGTTTCGTGATGGCGCCGGGATCCGACGCCCACACCGCCATCGAGCAGTACTGGCAGGCGCTGCTGCGCAACGTCCTCGCCTCGGGACGGTCGCTGATCGAGGGCCGGCCGCAGCTGGCCTTCGAGGCGCCGCCGAGTTTCCAGCCGGCCGGTCACCCGTCCCACTGACCCCATCCACCGGCGGCCCCCGCCGCCGTGAGCGAAAGGCCTCGCATGCCGGAGAACAGCGGAAATCTGCTACCGATCTACGTCGTGGCGGACGAGTCCGCGTCGATGGACGAGCACATCGACGACCTCAACGACGGGCTGGCCCGCCTGCACGAGGCCCTGCTCGCCGAGCCCATGGCGGCCGCCAAGGTGCGCTTCTCGATCCTCGGGTTCTCCGACGACGTCCAGGTCCGCCTGCAGCTGGCCGACCTGCGCCGGGAGACCGCTCTGCCTCGGCTGACCTGCCGGAACATGACCGTCTACGCCCGGGTGTTCGAGGACCTGCGGGCCCGGATCCCGGACGACGTCAGCGCCCTCAAGGGGCAGGGCTACCGGGTGCACCGGCCCGCCGTCTTCGTGCTGACCGACGGCCAGCCGACCGACGGCGACGCCTGGCTGGCCCAGCGGGACCAATTGGTCGACCGGCAGGTGACGCCGGCCGCGCCGAACATCATCGCCTTCGGCATCGGCAACGCCCAGCCGGCCACCATCCTGCGGGTCGCCACCCAGCAGGACTACGCCTTCGTGGCGATGTCGGAGGTGGACATCAGCGCCGCCATCGCCAAGTTCTGCAGCGCGCTCACCAAGAGCATCGTCCACTCCGGGCGCACGCTGGGCTCCGCCCAGCCGTCGCTGGTGGTGGAGCGCCCGCAGAACTTCACGATGGCGATCGACGTGGTCTGAGATGAACCTCTGGCGCTCGCTGAAATCTCTCCTCTTCCCGGTGGTGGACACCGTTCCCGGTGAGCAGGCGGTTCCGGCGCGGGGCACGGCCCGGCCGTCCGAGACGGCCGGCGGCTCCGGGGGCGGCGGCCTGCACCGGGCCGATTCCGGGCGCCGGCCGGAGAGCGAACCCGAGCTGCCGGACGTGGACAGCCGCGGAACCGTCTATCCCCAGCAGCGGAGGCCGGAACCGGTCCAGGAGGCCGACCTGCGCGAACGGGAGCGGCGGGAGCTCGAGCGGCGGGAGCGGCCCTCGCCCTGGGAGCCGGTCGTGCTGGAACGGCCGGTCAGCGAGACCGCGTGGCGCACCCGGCCGCCGGAGTCCACCACCTACCGGCCGGACTGCGTGACCGACGGCTGGTCGACCGGCTTCTTCACCATCCGCGCCGCGTCGGTACGCGGCTACGAGCACCGTTTTCGCGGCACCCCCCGGCAGGACGACATCGCCGTGGCACACCACGAGGCCACCGGCACCGTGGTGTTCGCGGTCGCCGACGGGGTCTCCGACGCGCCGCTCTCGCACATCGGCGCCACCTCGGTGTGCCGCAGCGCGATCAACGGCATGCTCGCCGCCCTCGACGGCCCGGAGGTGGAGGTGGACTGGCAGGGCCTCCTCCAGCAGGCCGCCTGGCAACTCTGCGAGCAGGCCAGACTCAGCCTGCGCCTGCCGGAGGTGGACCCGCGGGTGGCCGACGAGCAGATGGCGACGACGCTGGTCGCGGGGCTGGTCCGGCCCCTGCGGGAGGGACCGGTCGTCGAGGTGGTCCAGGTCGGTGACAGCTCCGCCTGGATTCTTCAGCAGGGCGGCTATCAGCGGCTGCTGCGGACCAAGCACAGCGGGGACGGCGCGGTCTACAGCTCGGCGACCGACGCCCTGCCGCGGGTGCCGCAGGTGAAGGCGAGCACCGGCGTGCTGACGCCCGGCCAGGTCCTGCTGGCCGGCACCGACGGCTTCGGTGACCCGCTCGGTGACGGGGACGGCGTGGTGGGCGACCACTTCGCGCGGGCGCTCGCCGAGCCACCGCCGATCCTCAAGTTCGCCCACGATCTCGACTTCTCCCGGGAGACCTTCGACGACGACCGGACGTTGTTCGTGCTGTGGCCGCACTGGCCGAAGTGGCGGTGATCCGTGCTCGGGGACGACGTGCCGACGGTCGGCCGGGACACCCTTCAGCCGCTGGTCAAGGTGGGTGAGGGCGGGCAGGGCACGGTGTACCTGACCGACGCTGTCAAGATCAACAAGGTCTGGCCGGTGGCATACAAGGAGTACCTGCCGGACACCACCTTCGACGCGTACCTGTTGCGGGAGATGGTCGGCTTCGTGCCGCGCCTGAATTTCGACAGCGGCAGCTGGCTGTTCGAGCACGCCGCCTGGCCCGCCGCGCTGGTGCAGGACAACGGCCGGCCGTCGGGATTCCTGATGCGCCGCATCCCCGACCGGTTCCGCCGCGCGTGGGGCGAGGGTGGCACGGACGCGCCGGCCTCCCTGCAGTACCTGCTCAACCCGCAGCCCTTCCTGCTGCGCAAGGGCATCGCCATCGACGACCACGGCCGGTTGCTGCTGCTCACCCGGATCGCCGACGCGCTGGCCCGGCTGCACAGCCTGGGCATCGTGGTCGGCGACCTGTCGCCCAACAACCTGCTCGTCGACCTCGACGACCCGGAGTGCTTCTTCATCGACTGCGACGCGATGCGGCTGCACGGGCAGGACGTGGTGACCCAGGTGGAGACGACCGAGTGGCAGGTGCCGCGGCCCGGCCGGGAACCGGTGGCCACCCGGGCGTCGGACTCGTACAAGTTCGGGCTGCTCGCGGTCCGGCTGTTCGCCCAGGACCAGATGGGGCAGGACCTGACGGCGCTCACCGCGGTGTCGCCGGACCTGGCCCGCCTGGCCCGGTTCACGCTGCAGCCCGACTCGACCAAGCGGCCGGCGCCCGAGGCGTGGCTGCCCGCACTGCAGGCCGCGATCTGGCGCGTCCCGGCCGCCCCGGCCGCCCCGGCCGCCCCGGCCGCCCCGGCGCCCGCCCAGTACGTTCCGCCGCCGTCCACTGCCGTCCCGCAGACGCGGACCCAGACGCCGCCGGCGCCACGGCAGGAACGCTCCCCGGTCGGAACCGCCCTCGTAGTCCTGCTGGTGATCGCCGGCCTCATCGCGCTCCTGCTGTCCGTCACCTGACCGAGCCGCACCGCATCGACGACGGTCACCCCGCAATACGATGAGTCCATGACGCTCGGCCATCCACGGGAGCCGTTCTGGTACGCGCTGAGCGATTCCCAGCGGATCGCCCTGCGTGACATCGCCACCCACCGCTACTACGACCCGGACACGGTGATCTGCCGGGAGAACGAGACCAGCGACTTCGCGATCATCGTGCTCGACGGCTGTGTGAAGGTCTCCGCCCACGCCAGCCACGGCTACCAGGCGATCCTCGGCCTGCGCGACGCCGGCGCGCTGCTCGGCGAGCAGGCCGGCACGGACCGCTGCCCGAGATCCGCCACCCTGACCGCGCTGACCCTGGTCGAGGCGCTGATCCTGCCGGAGCCCGCGTTCCGCGCGTTCCTGCAGCGCCATCCGGACGTGACGGCGATCCTGCAGCGCACCATCTCCGGCCGGCTGCGCGAGGCGGACCGGCACCGCGCGGCGGCCGGCGGCGAACCGACCCCACAGCGGCTCGCCGCCCTGCTGCTCGACCTCGGCCGGCGGTACGGCTCCCGCACCGCCTCCGGCGCGATCCTCATCGAGCTGCCGCTCTCCCAGGAGGATCTCGCCGGCCTGGTGCTCACCTCGCACCGCACCATCGGCCGGATCCTGGAGCTGTGGCGCGAGCGCGACTACGTGGTGACCGGCCGCCGCAAGATCCTGATCTCCGCCGAGGACGAGTTGCGGCGGATCGCCAACGGCCAGACTCAGATGTCGCGCTGAGTGAACTGCGGCTGGCCGTACTCGACGGCGATCGGGAACCACAGCCGCTCCACCTCGGCCTTCGCCTTGCGCGCCTTCGCCGACTCGGCGTCGCCCCGTTTCCGGTCGGTGCTCCGGCGCGCCTTCGCACCGCACTTGCCGCGCTCCATGACCTGCGCCCACCGCCGGTACGCCACATCCGCCGCCCGCGAGTGGGTGAACGCCTCCGTCATCCGCGCCCTCAGCTCCTCGCCGGACGGGAGCTCGCCGACCTCCAGCTGTTCGACCCGGTCCAGCCCGACGCCCCGGTTGACCGCCGCCTTGCGCAGCCGGGCGGCCGCGCTGTTCAGCCGCTTGCAGTCGATCACGTCCTGGACCGCCGCGTTCACCTGCTTGCGGTCCTGGGCCGAGTCGGCCAGCAGGGCGGCCACCGCGGCGGCCTGCGCGGTCGGGTCACTGCCGGCGGTGGCCGCCTCGATCGTCTCGCGCACCCAGTCCTGACAGGCGGAGAGCTGCGGGACGCCGTAGAACAGCACCGCGGACACCATCGCCAGCCGGAACACCCAGCGGAACCGGAAACGGCGGCGGGGGCGTACCGGTGCCTGCACGACCTGGACCGGCGTCGGCGCCGGCGCCGGCGTGACCAGCGCCTTGCGCAGCGCCCTCTCCCAGTCGCGCAGCGACGGCCGGCGCCGCGGGCTCGCCGACAGCGACCGCCTGGCCAGCGCGTACACCGCGGGACCGGCGCGCCGGACCGGCGCCGGGTCGGTGGTGCTCTGGTCACCGGCGAACAGCCGGACACAGAGCAGCCCGAACTTGTACGAGTCGCTCTGCTTCGTGGCGGGCTGCTCGTCCGGCCGCGGCACCTGCCAGTCGTCGGTCTCCACCGGCGGCAGAACCGTCCCGCCGCGCACCCGCATCGCGTCGCAGTCGATGAAGTGGCAGCGCAGCGGCGGGTTCCAGCTGAAGTAGAGGTTGTTCGGCGACAGGTCACCGACGGCCACGTCGAGCCGGTGCAGCACCGCCATCGTGGCCGCCACGTCGGTGAGCAGCTCCAGCCGGAACCGGTCGTCCACCGGCAGCTCGCGCGCCGCCAGATACTGATCGTCGTTGAGCAGCAGCTGCACCTGCCCGGGCAGGTCCCGGTAACCGCTGAGCAGCCGCACCCGGACCAGGAAGTCCGGCGGCAGGCGCTCCATCAGGAAACCGCAGATCACCCCGTTGCGGCTGACCAGGTGGACCGGCCAGGCGGCGTGCCGCTGCAGGTGGGCGCGCTGCTCGCCGTCGAGCGAGTGCAGCAGCCCGACCAGGGAGGCGAGCACGCCGACGTCCACCTCGCCGAGGAGGTCCGCCCGGTACTCCTTGAACACGAACGGGGGCCGCATCGGCACCGCGAACACCCGCCCCTGCCCGCCCGAGCCGATCTCCTCGCCGAGCGGGCCGAGCGCCTCCACCGGGATCGCCTCGCCGATCGGATCCATTCCCGCGCTGCCACCTCCTCCCGGTCACCCTGGCCGTCCGGCCGCCGTACCACCACGCCATCTGGCAGGCAGCGTCAGCCGCCGGGCGGCGGCCGTCGCTCGACGCGATGCGCGGCGTGCGCCGGCAACGCGGCGGCAAGCAGGTCGTCCAGGCCGGGCAGCGGCCGGTCACCGGGAACCACGACGGTCACCCACGGCTCGCCCACCGGCGCGGGGTCCGCCGGATCGGCGGACCAGGTGGTCCCCGCGCTCTCCAACACCTCCACCGGTACGCCGTAACGCGCGCTCAGCAGACGGGACAGCCCCTCGGCGGTGCCGTGGCGGAGCCGGCCGGTGATGAAGTCGGCGAGCAGCCGGCGGGCCTCGTCCTCGCCGGCGGTCTCCGGGCCGGGAAGCTCGGCCAGGGCGCACATCAGTCGCAGCGGCTCGGTGGGGAGATCGGCCGGGGACACCCCGGGAGGCATCCGGTCGAGCAGGTCACGGACCGGGCGGGTCAGCTCGGCCACCGTGCCGGTGAGCGCCGCCGAGGGCTCGGCGGCCGGCAGCCGGTGACCGACGGTGAGCACCCACACCGGGCGGCCGTCGACGACCACGCGCTGGAAGCGGTCGCGGTCGGCGGCGTCGACCAGCCCCTGGTGGACCTCGCCGGACACCACGAGGGTCACCGCGGCGGTGCGGGCGATCCGCAGCACCGGCTCGGCCGCCACCATGCGGGCGGTGCTCTGCAGCGGTTCGCCGTACCAGTTGCGGCCGTCGTGCCGGCAGAGGCCCACCGCCAGGGCCGCCCGGATGCCCGGGCCGGCCGCCACGGCGGCGAGCGCCTCGGCGAGCGCGCTCGGCAGCCAACCCGGCTCGCACAGGAAACGGACACCGCCCGGCCACACCGGACGGTCCACCACGGACCACTCCGGAGCGACCCGGCCGAGGACCGCGCGGACCGCGTCGGCGAGGGCGGCGCGGGCGGGCGGCGGGTCGCCGGCCGTCACGGTCAGAACGGCGAGAGCTCTCTCCTGCGCCACCGCACCATTCTGTCGGCAGCCCCGCCGGTCACGCAGTCCTCCGACCGGCTGCCGTCCCGCGAACGTCTCGGCGAGCCCGATCGTGTCCGGAAGTTTCGGCGCACGTGAGCTGCGAACTTCCGGACTGAACCGGTTGAGGTTTCCGGAACATGTCGGTAGCGTTTCGACTGGCGTCGATGCGTATCGGCGTCTCCAGACGTCCCCACTGGAACCGAGGCGATCCCCATGAACCGTCCCCGCACCACCGTGGCCGCACTGGCCGCCGGCCTGCTCGCGGCCGGCACGATCCTGGCCCTCTCCCCGTCCGCCGAGGCGGCGTCCACACTGGGCGCGGCCGCCGCCGAGAAGGGCCGATACTTCGGCACCGCGGTCTCGCTCAACAGGCTGAGCGACTCGACCTACTCGAGCATCCTCAACCGCGAGTTCAACTCGGTCACGGCCGAGAACGAGATGAAGATCGACGCCCTCGAACCACAGCAGAACCAGTTCAACTTCACCACCGCCGACCGGCTGATCACCCGCGCCAACGAGATGGGCGCGAAGGTCCGCGGCCACACCCTGGCCTGGCACTCGCAGCAGCCCGAGTGGATGCGGAACATGAGCGGCACCGCTCTGCGGTCCGCCATGCGGAACCACATCACCCAGGTCATGACCCACTACAAGGGAAAGATCGACTCCTGGGACGTGGTGAACGAGGCGTTCGACGACGGCAACGGCGGCCGCCGTGACTCGAACCTGCAGCGCACCGGCAACGACTGGATCGAGGACGCGTTCCGGACCGCGCGCGCCGCCGACCCGGCCGCCAAGCTCTGCTACAACGACTACAACACCGACAACTGGAGCTGGGCCAAGACGCAGGGCGTCTACAACATGGTCAAGGACTTCAAGGCGCGCGGTGTGCCGATCGACTGCGTCGGGTTCCAGTCGCACTTCAACAGCGGCTCGCCGTACCCGGCCAACTACCGCACCACGCTGCAGAACTTCGCCGACCTCGGCGTCGACGTGCAGATCACCGAGCTCGACATCGAGGGCTCCGGCACCGCCCAGGCCACGACGTACGGCAACGTGGTGAAGGACTGCCTGGCCGTGACCCGCTGCAACGGCATCACCGTGTGGGGGATCCGGGACACCGACTCGTGGCGGGCCAGCGGCACCCCGCTGCTCTTCGACGGCAGCGGCAACCCGAAGCCGGCGTACAACGCGGTGCTGAGCGCCCTCAACGGCGGCACCACACCGTCGTCGCCGTCCTCGCCGTCGCCGTCCTCACCCTCGCCGTCCTCGCCCTCGCCCAGCGGCCCGACCACCCCGGGTGCCTGCTCCGCGACCACCTCGGTGAACGCCTGGACCGGCGGCTTCGTCACCACCGTGAAGGTCACCGCCGGCTCGTCCGGCCTGACCGGCTGGCGGGTCGCCGTCACCCTGCCCGGCGGCAGCTCGGTCACCAACACCTGGAGCGCGTCCGCGAGCGCCACCAGCGGCGCGGTCACCTTCAGCAACGTGAGCTACAACGGCCGCGTCGCCGCCGGCCAGACCACCGAGTTCGGCTTCCAGGGCACCGGCTCCGCCCCGTCCGGCGCCCCCACCTGCTCCGCTGCCTGATCTCCACGTGAGGTTCGGGTGCGTTCCGCGCCCGAACCTCACACACCCGATGCTCTGCGGCCCGACACGGGCCGGGTCCGCCGCCTGATCCTTAATGGACACGGCGGCGGACCCATTCCTCAGCCGTTTCTCCCGCCCGGAAATCTTGCCACAATATGATGAACGGATTGACATCCATCATCTTGTGGGTCATCTCGCCGCGATCTCCGGAAAGGATGATCCGAAAATCGGAGCGAGCGTTGTGAAACAGTGAGGACAGGGATCACGTGGGCGAGGGCAGAGCGACCCGGGACGTCGCGATCAATCTGTTGGCGCAAGCGATCTGGGTGGTGCTCGTCGCCGCCGGCACCGTGATATTCGTGTTCGTCTTCGACACCACCGACGTCGGCGAGGCACTGCAGGAGAGCACCGAAATACCGACGTGGTCCATCCTCGTCGCCGCCGTCACCGCAATTCTCGTGGGATTACTGCTCTTCATCGTCACCCGCAAGGCGTCGGCCGTGAAAGGACGATCGAGCGCCACCAGTGGAAACCTGGCCCTGATGCGCGAACGACTGAAGGTGTCGAAGCAGGACAGGGTGATCAGATCGACCCGGTTCGGATCCTGGCCGGCCGGGGAACGACTCGAGCAGAGGTCCTCCTTCCGCGCCGAACTCAATGAGGCGATCCTCAACGAGGGCGCGGACGTGCGGAGGATCTGGAACGTGAGCTCGGCCTCGGACGTCAGCCGGCTCCGCGAAATGATGAAGAACTACCAGGGCCACCAGAATCACTCGATCCGCCTCTACTTCGACCTGCCCTATCACGCGCTGCCGGAGTTGCTGCTCGTGGAGGGCCGTGGCGCATCGATGTCCTTCCCCTCGACGCGGAACCCGCTGGGCCTGGATTGGATGATCCGCTTCAACCGCAAGGACCTGGTCACCGTGGTCCGGGACTACTTCGACGTCCTGTGGGACCGCGCCGAGCGGATCCTCGACGCCGGCCAGCCGGTGGACGGTTACGAGCGCCGCCTGGAGGCGATGGAGGCAGCGCTGACCTCCCGGAACTCCCCGGGCGGGTCCGGACCGCCACCGAATCCGGAAACGCCCACCTAGGCCGGCGGGCGGGAGAGCCATGCACATCGACGCGGAATTCGAATGGCCGGCGAATCCGATGCTCGCGCCGGACCTGGAGTCGTTGCCGCCACATATCTGGATACGCCTGCACGACCGCCACCAGGTGCAACGCCGGCTCCGGGTCTCGCTGACCGACAACTGCAATTTCGGCTGCTTCTTCTGCCACAACGAGGGGCAGGGCCCGCTCAAACCCGCCCGGATGCCGACGCTCAGCGGCACCGAGATCGTGAGCCTGGTCCGCATCGCGCTGAGCGAGGGCGTCACCAAGGTGAAGCTGACCGGCGGGGAACCCCTGCTCTACCGCGACGGCCCCGACGATGTCGTCGCCCTGGTCGGCAGCCTCGCGGCATTGCGCCGCGCCGGCCCCGCATTCGATCTCTCGGTCACGACCAACGGCTCCCTGCTGCCCCGGTTCGCTGACCGTCTCGCGGCAGCCGGCCTGGACCGGGTCACCATGAGCATGACGACCGTGGACGACTCGACCTTCGGGCGGCTCATCGCCTCCAATCCGCGGCTGCTCGATCTCAGCCTGGCCGGCCTCGCCGCCGCGCGGGACGCGGGGCTGAAACCGCTGAAGCTCAACATGGCGCTCTATCACTCCGCCGAACGATCGCTCGGAAACATGGGCGAACTGCACCGGATCCTGGATATCGCGACCGCGCACGACGTGTCCGAACTCAGACTGTTCACGCTCCTCTGGCACGACGACTTTCCTGCTTTTCAGGAGTTCTATCAATTCTTCTCGCCGTACATGCGAGCTCAACTCACGTCGTTACTCCGACAGTGCGATGTCGTTGCACCGTCAGAAACCGTTGAGATACTGTCTAGGCTCGCCGTATCATTCGCCGATCGACTCTATCCCAAGGTCGAATTCGGCGTTGACCTCGGCTATCTGAAGATCGGTTTCGAGGCAATGAAGTTCGGCCGATTGGCGAATAGATCGAAACTGCAGGAAGGCCCGTACGCCATGCGCATCGCCGCTGACGGAACTCTCCGGGCGACTTTGAGCGGACCCGCCCATTCGGAACTGATCGACGGCGTGCGAAGCGGCCGCTGCGACGAGGAACTGCGCCTTCTGTACCGGAAAGCAGTGGAGGAGATGCCATGACGGCCACGTCGCTGACGATCGCCACGTGGAACATCCTGGGGCGGCAGAATCACCGGACCAGGTCGACCGCCGCGCCCGGAGAGGTCGAGGCCGTCCTGCGTGAGCATCCGGTGGACGTGCTCTGTCTGCAGGAGGTCCATTTCTACGACCGATCGGCCGACGAACAGCTCCTGCGCGAACTCGCCGCGGCCGGCCTGCCGCACTTCGTCGGCCTGCCGCTCTCCGATTCCCATCTGGACGACGACGCCCGGCTCGGCGTCGGTGTCGCGTCCCGGCTGCCGCTGCGCCGCCATGACACCTTCGTGCTCACCAACCCGGGGATCCGCGCCTCGGTGCGCGGAAGGGAATGGATCCTGCACGACAAGGGCATGGTCGGTTGCACCCTCGACGCCCCGGACGGGCAGCGGCTGCTGGTCTACTCCCTGCACCTCTTCCCGTACTTCGAGTTCGGCGTCGCGGAGGACGACGTCCGGGTCGATCAGATGTGGTCGGAGTTCTGGGACTACGCGGACCGCCGGGGCGAGGAGCTGGAGCTGGTGCTCGCGGGCGACTTCAACCACCGGACCCGGGAGCACGCCGCCGCCCGGTGGAGCCGGCGGAAGTGGCAGTTCTGCCTGCCCGACGAGGGCACGACGGTGAGCGGGCTGCCCCTCGACGACTTCGCGCTCAGCTGGTCACCGGCGCACAAGGAGCATCGCTCGGTGCCCACCTTCTCCGACCATCATCTGGTGGTCGTCCGGCTCCAGTTCGACTGACGCCGGCTCAGCGCTCCAGGATGGCCACCACGCCCTGGCCGCCGGCGGCGCAGATGGAGATCAGGCCGCGGCCGGAGCCCTTCTGGGAGAGCAGCTTCGCCAGGGAGGCGACGATGCGGCCGCCGGTGGCGGCGAACGGGTGGCCGGCCGCCAGCGACGAGCCGTTGACGTTGAGCTTGGCGCGGTCGATCGAGCCGAGCGGAGCGTCCAGGCCGAGCTTCTCCTTGCAGAACTCCGGGGACTCCCAGGCGGCCAGGGTGGCCAGCACCTGCGACGCGAACGCCTCGTGGATCTCGTAGTAGTCGAAGTCCTGCAGGGTCAGGCCGTTGCGGGCGAGCATCCGCGGCACCGCGTAGGCCGGGGCCATCAGCAGGCCCTCGTCGCCGTGCACGTAGTCGACCGCGGCGGTCTCCGAGTCGGCGAAGTACGCCAGCACCGGCAGCGAGTGCGCCGACGCCCACTCCTCGGAGGCCAGCAGCACCGTGGAGGCGCCGTCGGTCAGCGGGGTGGAGTTGCCCGCGGTCATCGTCGCGTTCTCCTTGCCGTAGACCGGCTTGAGCTTGGCGAGTTTCTCCAGGCTGCTGTCGGCCCGCAGGTTCTGGTCGCGGGTCAGCCCGAGATAGGGCGTGAGCAGGTCGTCGAAGAAGCCGCTGTCGTACGCCGCGGCGAGCCGCTGGTGCGAGGTGAGGGCGAGCTCGTCCTGTGCCGCCCGGTCGATGTGCCAGCGCAGCGCGGTGATCGCCGCGTGCTCGCCCATCGACAGGCCGGTCCGCGGCTCGGCGTTGCGCGGCAGCTCCGGCTTGAGCGCCTGCTGCGGGCGCAGCTTCGCGACGGCCTTCAGCCGGTCGCCGAGCGAACGGGCCCGGTTCAGCTGCAGCAGCGCGCGGCGCATGTCCTCGTTGAGCTGCAGCGGCGCGTCCGAGGTGGTGTCCACCCCGCCGGCCACACCGGAGTCGATCTGGCCCAGCGCGATCTTGTTGGCGACCAGGATGGCCGCCTCCAGGCCGGTGCCGCAGGCCTGCTGGATGTCGTACGCCGGGGTGCGCGGGTCGAGCCGGGAGCCGAGCACCACCTCGCGGGTCAGGTTGAAGTCGCGGGAGTGCTTGAGCACCGCCCCGGCCACCACCTCGCCGAGCTGCTCGCCGGCCAGGCCGAACCGGGCGATCAGCCCGTCCAGGGCGGCGGTGAGCATGTCCTGGTTCGACGCCTGGGCGTACCGGCTGTTGGAGCGGGCGAACGGGATCCGGTTCCCGCCCAAGACAGCAACGCGGCGCACGTTCGGCACGACTATCCTCCACATCGACGGCAAAGAAGCTACTCACCGGTAGGCTACTCGCATGGCTGACAGGTACGCGAACTTCGCCAACTCCGGCCTCGGCCGGACCGTGGTCAAGCGCCTCGGGCTGCCTGATCCGCCCCGGCTGCGCCGTTACCGCCCCGGCGACCCGCTCACCACCGGGCCGGTCCTGCTCGGCGCGGCCCCCGGCGGACGGCTCTCCGAGCCGGTCCGCAAGCAGGTGGAGGCCGCCGGCGCGGAGGTCACCGATGCGGCTTCCGAGGGCGTACGGTACGGCGCGCTGGTCTTCGACGCGACGGGAATCGGGGACTCCAGCCGGCTCCGTGCGCTGTACGAGTTCTTCCACCCGTACGCTCGCTCGCTGACCGTCTCCGGCCGGGTGATCGTGCTGGGCACCCCACCGGAAGCCACCGCGGACCCGCGAGAAGCGACCGCGCAGCGGGCGCTCGAGGGTCTGACCCGCAGCATCGGCAAGGAGTTCGGCCGGGGTGTGACCGCGCAGCTGGTCCATGTGGCGCCCGGCGGTGAGGTCGCGCTGGAGTCCACGCTGCGCTTCCTGCTGAGCGGCCGCTCCGCCTACGTCTCCGGCCAGGTGATCCGGGTCGGCGCCGGCGCGGCGCCCACGCCGGCCGACTGGCAGCGCCCGCTCGACGGCAAGCTCGCCCTGGTCACCGGCGCGGCCCGGGGCATCGGCGCGGCCATCGCCCGCACCCTGGCCCGCGACGGCGCCGACGTGATCGCGCTCGACGTGCCGGCCGCCGGTGACGCGCTCGCCGACGTGGCCAACGAGACCCGCGGCCGGGCCCTGCAACTGGACCTGACCGCCGAGGACGCGCCCGCCCGGCTCGCCGGCTATCTCGCCGCCGGCCCGCACGCCGGCGTCGACATCGTGGTGCACAACGCCGGGATCACCCGGGACAAGACGATCGCCCGGATGGACGGCGCCCGCTGGGACTCGGTGATCGGGGTGAACCTGACCGCCCCGGAACGAGTCAACGACCTGCTGCTGGAGCGTGGCCTGATCCCTTCCGGCGGCCGCATCGTCGGGGTGGCGTCGATCGCCGGGATCGCCGGCAACCGCGGCCAGACCAACTACGCGACCAGCAAGGCCGGGGTGATCGGGCTGGTCCAGTCGCACGCGCCGCTGCTCGCCGGGCGCGGCATCACCTTCAACGCGGTGGCGCCCGGCTTCATCGAGACCGCGATGACCGCGAAGATGCCGCTCGGGCTGCGCGAGGCCGGGCGGCGACTGAACAGCATGTCGCAGGGCGGCCTGCCGATCGACGTGGCCGAGACGATCGCCTGGTTCGCCTCGCCCGGTTCCGCGACCATCACCGGCAACGTGGTGCGGGTCTGCGGCCAGAGCCTGCTGGGAGCCTGACATGGTCGCGGTCGTCGAGCTGAGTTCCGGGCCGGGCACCGGCGCCGCCTACGCGCGGGCCGTCCTCGGCCTGCTGCCCGGCACCAGACGCGGCACGGCCCTGCCGGACGTGGAGATGGTGCAGCGTGGCGTGGTCGTGGACCGCTCGCACCTGGCGCTCTACGACCGGGTGTGCGGCTTCCGCCTGTCCGACACGCTGCCGGCCACCTACCCGCACGTGCTGGCGTTCCCACTCGCCATGCGGCTGATGACCGCGCCCGACTTCCCGCTGCCGCTGATCGGCCTGGTGCACGTCGCCAACCGGATCACGGTGCACCGCCCGGTCTCGGCGGACACTCCCCTGGACCTGTCGGTTCGCGTCGCCGGCCTGCGGGACCATCCGCGCGGCCGCCAGTTCGACGCGATCGCCACGGCGTCGGCCGACGGGACCGAGGTGTGGCGGGGCGTCTCGACGTACCTGAGGATCTCGGGCCCGGCCCGGGCGACGGGTGACCGCCCTGAGGAGCCGGCCGCCGATCCCGGTGGCGCGGTCTGGCGCGTGCCGGCCCGGGTGGGCGGTGACTACGCCGCGGTCTCCGGCGACCGCAACCCGATCCACACCTCCCGGGTGGGCGCGCGGCTGTTCGGATTCCCCCGGCCGATCGCGCACGGCATGTGGACCAAGGCCCGCTCGCTGGCCGCGCTGGAGGGCCGGCTGCCGGACGCGTACACGGTGGACGTCGCCTTCAAGGCGCCGGTTCTGCTGCCCGCACGAGTGACGTTCACCGCCGGTCCCACCGGCGAGGGCTGGGAGTTCGCCCTCCGATCGAAGCGCCCCCATCTGTTCGGCTCCGTCTCGGGTTGATCCGGGGCCCCCGGATTTGCGTGTTCCTTACCGAGGGACAGGCAGACGGGGGTGACCGGTGCTCGAAGGGCAGACCACAGCGCGTCCGAGCACGACACCGGTGCGCCCGCCGGTCGCCACACCACCGCCACCGGCGCCGGCCGGCCACCACCAGCTCGTGCGGCTGCTGCCGGCGCTGGTGTCCGGCACGCTGATGCTCGCCTTCGGCCTGATCCAGGCCGGCCGGCCCGGCCTGAGCTGGGACGAGGTGACCTCCGCCGAGGTGTCGCAGCGGACCGTCCCGCAGATCTGGGAGATGGCCCAGAACATCGACGCCGTCTTCGCCCCGTACTACGTCTTCCTGCACTACTGGAGTGCCGTGGTGGGCACCTCCGAGGTGCAGCTGCGGCTGCCGTCGATCCTCGCGATGGCGGGCGGGGTGGCGGTGGCGGCCGAGCTGGGGCGGCGGCTGTTCAACCCGATGATCGGGCTCGTCACCGGGCTCATCCTGGCCGTGCTGCCGAACACCTCCCGGTACGCGGCTGAGGTCCGCCCGTACGCGTTCGCCTGCTTCTTCTCGGTGCTGGCCCTGCTGCTCCTGGTGGGGGCGGTGCGGCGCCCGGGCCCGTACCGGTGGGCCGGCTACGGCCTGAGCCTGCTCGGCATCGGCCTGTTCCACCTGGTCGCCCTCACCACCCTGGTGGCGCACGCGGTGCTGGTCGGCCTCTTCGTGTGGCGCACCCGGCGCCGTCGCACCGCCGCGGCGTGGGCCGGCACCGTGCTCGCCGCGATGCTCCCGCTGCTGCCGATCGCCTACCTCGGCCTGCACCAGGAGGACACCCAGCTGCACTGGGTACGGCCGATCACCCAGGCCGCCGTCCGGGCGATGCCGGGTGAGGTCGTCGGCTCGCCGGAGGCCGCGTGGCTGCTGATCGGCCTGGTGGTGCTCGCCTCGTGGCGGCCGCTGCGCCGGATCGCCCCGATGGCGGCCCTCGCGGCCGGCCCGCTGGTCGCGCTCGCGCTGGTCTCGGCGCTCGTCTCACCGATGTGGGTGGCCCGTTACCTGCTGGTCGTGCTGGCGCCGCTCGCCATGCTGGCCGCGATCGCCCTGGCCGGTGGCCGCGACGGCTGGGCCCGGTACGGCGTGCTCCGCATCGTCGCCGTGCTCCTGCTCCTCGCCGCCGTGACCGTGCCCGCCCACCGCGCCGTCCGGTCGCCGACGGCGAAGAACGGCCCCGACTACCGGACCGTGGCCCGGATCGTCGGCGACCGCCAGCAGAGCGGCGACGTGGTCGTCTACCCGCCGGGGAACCGGGCGATGCGGGCCGGCCTGGACTACTACCTGAACCGGCTCCCGGCCCGGCCCGGCGACCCGCTGGTTCGGGTGCCGTCCGCCGAGGCCGCGAAGCTCACCGCCGACGAGTATCCGGACGACGTCGCGCACCTGGCCGGCGCCGACCGGATCTGGGTCGTCGCGGGCAGCGAACGGGACGATCCGGCCGCCGCGCGCCCGGCCCTGCGCCGGTATCTCGCCGCCGGGTACCGGCGGGCCGGCTTCTGGCAGCCGGAGCGGGCGACAGTAGCGCTCTACGAGCGGACTCGGGCAAGCTGACCTTCATGAAGGTCCTGCTGCCCGACACCGTCGCCCTCGACCCGGATCTGCCGGCCGGCACCGTCGCGATCACCTACGACGTGCGGCGCCCGGTCCCCGACGAACACACCGACGCCGAGGTGCTGGTGGTCTGGGGCAACCCGCCGGAGGCGCTCAGCGAGGCCGCGACCCGGCTGAAGAGCCTGCGCTGGGTGCAGACCCTCGCCGCCGGCCCGGACGCGGTCCTGGCCGCCGGGTTCGGCCCCGACGTGCTGATCACCGCCGGTCTCGGGCTGCACGACCAGACCGTCGCCGAGCACACCCTGGCGCTGGTGCTGGCCGCCGCACGACGGCTCAACCTGCTGGTCCGGGCGCAGATCGGGCACCGCTGGGCGGGGGAACTCGGCGGGCTCCAGCCGGTCGACGACCCCGGCGCCTTCCGGACGCTGCGCGGCGCCACCGTGGTGATCTGGGGTTTCGGCGGGATCGCGGCGACCCTGGCTCCGCTGCTCGCGGCGCTCGGCGCCGACGTCACCGGCGTCGCCCGCAGCGCCGGCACCCGGCACGGCTTCCCGGTGGTCACCGAGGAGGCCTTCGCCGAGCTGCTGCCCCGCACCGACGTGCTGATCTCCATCCTGCCGGCCACGCCGGCCACCACCCGGGTGCTGGACGCCGGCGTGCTCGCCCAGCTCCAGCCGCACGCCTGGGTGGTCAACGTCGGGCGCGGCAGCACGCTGGACGAGGTCGCCCTGCTCAACGCCATCCGCTCCGGGCGGCTCGCGGGGACCGCCCTGGACGTCTTCGCCACCGAGCCGCTGGGCGCCGAGTCGCCCCTGTGGGACGAGCCGAACATCATCATCAGCCCGCACGCGGCCGGCGGCCGGCCGGTCGGCGCGTCCGAGCTGATCACGGCGAACGTGGCTGCCTTCCGGGCCGGGCAGCCCCTGCGGAACCTGGTCTCCTAGCGGGTGGTGGAGCGGGCGCGGACGTGCAGCCGCTCGCCCTGCGGCCCGAAGATGTTGATGATCTCGGCGGGCTCCGGCCCCGGGTTGAGGATCAGGTGCGGCAGCCGGGTGTCGAACTCCGCCGCCTCCCCCGGCTCCAGCACGATGTCGTGCTCACCGAGCACCAGCCGCACCCGGCCGGACAGCACGTAGAGCCACTCGTACCCCTCGTGGGTCTTCTGCTCCAGGTCGCAGCCGGCCGGGTCGGGCGGCAGGATCTGTTTGAAGGCCTGCAACCCGCCGGGCCGGCGGGTGAGCGGGATGTAGGTGCGGCCGCCGCGCTCGATCGGCCGGGCCCGCACCCGCGGGTCGCCGGTCTCCGGCGCGTCGACCAGCTCGTCCAGGCTGACCTGGTACGCCTCGGCGAGCGGCAGCAGCAGCTCCAGCGTGGGCCGGCGGGCCCCGGACTCCAGCCGGGACAGGGTGCTGACCGAGATGCCGGTGTTCTCGGCCAGCTGGGTGAGCGTCATCTCCCGCTTCTGCCGCAGCTCACGCAGCCGGGGACCGACCGCCGCCAGCGATGCCTCCAGGTCTTTTGCCATAACAGCAACATTAGTTGCTGTTTCTCGGGAGGGTGGAGCACGGTGGTGGAGACGGAAGGGGACAACGGTGGAACAGCAGACATACGACGTGGTGGTGGTCGGCGGCGGCGCGGCCGGACTGGGCGGGGCGCTCGCCCTGGCCCGGTCGCGGCGCTCGGTGCTCGTGGTCGACAGCGGGGAGCCGCGCAACGCCCCGGCGGCGCACATGCAGAACGTCCTGGGGCACGACGGCAAGGCGCCGTCCGAGCTGATCGCCGCCGGGCGGGCCGAGGTGGCCGGCTACGGCGCCGAGCTGACCGAGGGGCGCGCGGTCTCGGCGGTCCGTGACGGTGACGTCTTCCGGGTGACGCTGGACGACGGCCGTGCGGTGCGGGGGCGGCGGCTGCTGGTGACCACCGGCCTGATCGACGAGCTGCCGGACGTGCCGGGGCTGGCCGAGCGGTGGGGGCGGGACGTGGCGCACTGCCCGTACTGCCACGGCTGGGAGCTGCGGGACCGGCGCATCGGTGTGCTGGCGGCCGGGCCGCTGAGCACGCACCAGGCGCAGATGTGGCGGCAGATCAGCCCGAAGGTGGTGTTCCTGCTCAACGGGCAGCCCGAACCGAGCGCCGAGCAGGCCGAGGAGCTGGCCGCCCGGGCCGTTCCGGTGGTGGCCGGCCGGGTCGTGGCGGTACGGACCGCCGACGACCGGCTGACCGGCGTGGAGCTGGAGAACGGCGAGGTGGTGGCGCTGGAGGCGATCGCTGTCGGCCCGCGCTTCGTGGCCCGCTCGACGGTGCTGGAGTCGCTCGGGCTCAAGCCGGCCGACTTCGAGATGAACGGGTTCGTGCTGGGCACCCGGATCCCCGCCGACGAGATGGGCGCGACCTCGGTGCCCGGCGTCTGGGTGGCCGGCAACGTGACCAACCTCGGCGCGACCGTCGCGGTGGCGGCCGCCGCCGGGCAGACCGCCGGCGCGGCGATCAACATGGACCTGATCGCCGAGGACACCCGCAACGCGGTGGCCGAGTACCGGCACCGGATCGCCACCATGTTCGAGGAGGACGCCTGGGAGGAGCGTTACCGCAGCAAGCCGGCGGTGTGGAGCGGCCGGCCCAACCCGCAGCTGGTGGCGGAGGCGGAGCAGCTGAGCGCCGGGCGGGCGCTGGACGTCGGCTCCGGTGAGGGCGCCGACGCGGTGTGGCTGGCGCAGCGCGGCTGGCAGGTGACCGCGGTGGACATCTCGACGGTCGCGCTGGAGCGGGCGGCCGGCCACGCGGCGGACGCCGGTGTGTCCGGGCGGATCACGTTCCGGCACGCCGACCTGCGCTCGCAGGCGCCGGAGCAGCGTGCGTACGATCTGGTCTCCGCGCAGTTCATGCATCTGCCGCCGGTGGCGCGGCAGGAGCTGTACGCCCACCTGGCCGGCGCCGTGGCACCCGGCGGCACCCTGCTGATCGTCGGTCACCACCCGTCCGACCTGGCTTCCGGGGTGGGCCGGATGCACTTCCCGGACATGATGTTCACGGCCGAGGAGATCGCCGCCGAGCTGGACGCCGCCGAGTGGGAGGTGGTCGCGGCGGACGCCCGGCCGCGCCCGTTCACCGACCCGGAGGGCAACCCCATCACCATCCACGACGCCGTCCTGGTGGCCCGCCGGCGCTGAGCAGCAGCGCGCCCGGAATCCGCGCACGGGTTCGCTACCTGAGGTGATATGGGCGAATCGCCAGCATGGTCCCGATCGCCTTGCTGGAATGGCTACATGCGGCCGGACGATGCTGAAGGACAGACCGGCCCGGGTGACGACGCCCGGGCGGCGCTCGCGGCCTGGCGCGACGGGATCGCCGACCCCGGTGCCGCCAACCGCCTGCTCAACCTGCCGCGAGGCGGCGCCGACCTGGTCGAGATCGTCGCCCCGGACCCGCGCGGGGTCGTCGAGGCGCTGCGCCAGGGCCGGGACTGCACCCTGACCGGGGCCAAGGGCAAGGGGCGGCAGCGCGACACGCTGCGCACCGAACTGCCCGACGAGGTGCTGCATCCGCTGCTGCGCCGGCTGCGCCGGCACGCCCAGCAGGAGCAGGCCGACCGCGGGGTGGACGTGCTGCACCTCGCGATCGGCCTGCTGCACTGGGAGGACACCGACGGCGCCGGGTACGCCAGCCCGCTGCTGCTCCTGCCGGTCGACCTGGTGGCCCTCGGCCCCGGCGACGTCCCGCGGCTGCGGGCCGGCTCCGGCGACCCGTGCGTCAACCCGGCGCTGGCCGCCCGGCTGCGGGCGGCCGGCGTCGACCTGCCCGGCGCCGGCGACGACCCGGTCGCCCTGCGGGAGCAGATGGACGCCGCGATCGCCGGCCGGGCCGGCTGGCGCACCAGCGACGTCGTGGTGCTGGCCCGGCTCGACCCGGCCACCGAGGCGGTCCGCGCCGACCTGCTCGACAACGAGCAGCGCATCCTCGACCATCCGGTGGTCCGGGCGCTGGCCGCCGCCGACGGCACCGCCGGGGCGTTCGCCTTCGAGCCGGTCGGCCCGGACGAGATCGACGTGCTCGCGCCGCCGGACGACGTGCCGCTGGTGCTGGAGGCCGACGCCGGGCAGCGGGCCTGCGTGGCCGCCGCGCTGGACGGGCGGAGCTTCGTGATCGACGGCCCGCCCGGCACCGGCAAGTCGCAGACCGTCGCCAACATGATCGGCGCGCTGGCGCACGCCGGGAAGCGGGTCCTGTTCGTCTCCGAGAAGGCGGTCGCGCTGGACACCGTTCAGCAGCGGCTCGCCGCCGCCGGGCTGGGGAACTACCTGCTCGACCTGCACGGCGCCAAGGCCTCCCGCAAGCAGGTGGCGGCCACCCTGGCCGCGGCCCTGGAGGCGGTGCCGCTGCCCGAGCCGGGGATGGACGAGACGGACCGCCAGACCCTGCGGGAACGGCGGGAGCAGCTCAACGCGTACGCCGAAGCGGTCTCGGAGATCCGGGAACCGCTCGGCCGCAGCCTGCATGACGTGCTCGGCGAACTGTCCCGGCTGGACGGCGCGCCGCAGGCGCCGGCGCCGGGGCTGCAGCCGGCCGCGCTGACCGCGGAGGCGCTGGGACGGATCGCCGAGGCCAGCGACCGGCTGGCCCAGGCCTGGCGGCCGGCCACCGAGCGGGGCGGCTTCCGCTGGCGCGAGGTGGTCGAGCGGGAGTCGCTCGACGACATCCTGTTCCTGGGCCAGCTCACCCTGGAGGACCTGGCCGAGGCCGCCGCGCCGCACGCCGCCCTCGCGGCCGCGTTCCACCTGCGGCTGCCGGCCGACGCGGCGGCGCTCGCCGAGCTCGCCGCGCACGCCGCCGTCCGGCCGCCCGAGGTCGCCGACAGCTGGCTCACCGGCCCCACCCTGCGCCCGGTCCGGCAGGCCGCCGACGATCTGGCCGAGCAGGTCGAGGCGGTACGCCGGTCGGTCGATCACGTGCAGACACGGCTGGGCGTGCCGTGGGAGGCCCTGGCCGCCCCGCTGGAGTCGGAGAGCCTCCCCGAGCCGCCGCGGCTGGACCCGCCCGCCGTCCGGCTGGAGGCGCTGACCGCCGCCGAGGCCAAGACGCTGGCCGGCCGGTTCGCCGCGGACGCCGACGAGCTGGAGCACCAGCAGCGCAACCTGGACCGGGTGACCACCCGGCTGGGCCTGCCCGACGTGGTCACCTTCTCCGACGTCGAGCTGGTGAACCTGGTCGCCGAGCTGGGCGGCCGCCCGGACAAGCCGGAGCCGGCCTGGTTCGCGCCCGGCTCGCAGAGCGCCGTGCACAACGCCGCGGCCTCGCTGCGCCGGCACGTGGAGGCGGTGGCCGCCGCCCGGGCCGAGGCACAGGACCTGTTCACCGACGCGGTGCTCCGCGAACCGGTCGAGGACCTGGCCGAACGCTTCGCCACGGTGCACCGCGGCGCCCGGAAGCTGCTCGCCCCGCACCGGCGCGACAAGGAGACCGTGGCCGGGTTCACCGCCCCCGGGACCGGCCTGGAGGACGCGATCGCCAACCTGCACCTGGCGGTGGCGTGGCGGCGGGCCTTCGAGGGGCTGCTCGCGGCCGAACGGCAGCACGCCGGGCTGCTCGGGCACTACTGGCAGCGGCTGGAGACCGACTTCCGGGCAATCGGCCGGGCGCTGCAGACCGTCGAGGAGGCGCTGCGGGTCACCCCGCCGGAGGCGCTGCCGGCCGTCGTGGAGTACGTCAGCACCCGCCACCCCGACAACGGGCTGCGGTCCGCGGTCACCGAGGCCCGCGACGTGTTCCGGCACTGGCGCTCCACGCTGAGCCCGGAACCCGACCCGGCGGCCCGCCCGGAGCTCGGCCAGGGCAGCGTGCAGACGGCCGTCGCCTGGATGCGGGCCCAGCTGGGTCCGCTGCGCGCGGTCGCCACCCTGCTGCACCAGCTGGACGACATGCTGGGCCGGGAACTGAACGTGGCGGAGGCCCGCGTCGTCCTGACCGCCCGCCGCAACGCGATCGAGGCGGAGGCCGCGTTCGCCGCGGCCGCGCCCACCTACGTCACCACGCTCGGCCCGGCCTACCAGGGCATCGGCACCGATCAGAGCGCGCTGGCCGAGGCGATCGAGTGGGCGGCGCAGGCCCGGGTGCTGCGCACCGGGACGGACGCCGCGCTCAGCACCGAGCAGGCGCACGCCATGTCGGCCGGCCGCGAGGCGCCCGACCTGGCGCCGCTCATCGAGGCCTGGGAGGACGCCCGGGGACGGATCATCGAGGCGTTCGGGCCGGCCCGCCAGGTCCGTCTGGCCACCGCGCTGGACCGCTACGAGACCGCCCGGGACCTGCTGCGCGACCTGCGCGACGACGCCGGCGGGCAGCAGGAGTGGTTCGACTACCTGGCCGCCCGCGAGGCGCTCGCCGAGTACGGCCTGGACACCGTGGTCGACCACTGCGCCGACCACGGGATCGACGCCCGGCGGGCCGGCGCCGCGATCGCCCGCGCCGCGTACCGGGCCTGGGCCGACGACGTGATCGCCGGCGACGAGCGGTTGCAGCCGCTCGGCTCGGCCGAGCGCGGGGAACTGATCGAGGAGTTCCGCCGGCTCGACGCCGCCCTGCTGCCCGATGCGGCGGCCGCGGTGATCGAGGCGGTCAACGGGCGCCGCCCGGCGGTCACCGCCGACGGAGCGCCCGCGCTGATCCGTGCCGAGGGCCTGAAGCAGCACGGCCACCGGCCGGTACGCGACCTGCTCGCCGCCTCCTGGGAGACGGTGGCCGCGCTCAAGCCGTGCTTCGTGATGCCGCCGGCCGCGGTCAGCCGCCTGCTGCCCGCCGAGGCCCGCTTCGACGTGGTGATCATCGACGAGGCGTCCCGGATGACCCCGGCCGCCGCGGTCGCCTGCGCCTACCGCGGCCGGTCGCTGATCGTGGTCGGCGACGACGCGCAGCTCCCGCCGGCCGGCGGCCAGCCGTCCGTGCTGGTGGCCGCGAACGACTGCGGCGCCTTCACCCGCCTCGGCCTCACCTGGCACTACCGCAGCCGGCACGAGAGCCTGATCGGGTTCGCCAACGACGCCTTCTACCAGGGCCGCCTGATCACCTTCCCGGGCGCGCACCCGGTCGGCGAGGACCTCGGCGTGCAGCTGTTCGAGGCGGACGGCGCGACCGCCGAGGCGGAACTGGTCGCGGCCCGGGTGCTGCACCACTACTCCACCCGCCCGTCGCTGTCGCTCGGCGTCGTCACGCTCACCGCCGGGCAGGCCGACGCGGTCGCCGACGCCGTCGAGGTGGCCCTGGCCGGCCGCCCCGACCTGGAGAGTTACCTCGGCGACTTCTTCGTGCGCTGCGCCGAGGCGGCGCAGGGCGACGAACGCGACGTGATCATCCTGTCCACCGGCGCCGATCTGGGCGCGGCCGGCGGCCCGACCGGGGCACGCCGGCTGGACGTGGCGATCACCCGGGCCCGCCAGCGGGTCGAGGTGGTCACCGGCATCCCGGCGGGCGAGCGGGAGGAACCCGCCGGTGAGGGCGAGCGGCGGCTGGTCGCGTACCTCGACTTCGCCGGCAGTGCCGGCGCCGCGGGCCCGGCCGTGGCGGGCTCGGCCTTCGAGGACTCCGTCCTCGACACCATCCGGGGCTGGGGTCATGCGGCCGACGCCCAGGTCGGCACGGGGCGATGCCGTATCGAGATCGGGGTACGGCATCCCGGCCGCGAATCGGGGCCCTATGCGGTCGGTATCCGGTGCGACGGTCCCGGATATCAGCTCTCCCCGGTGGCCCGTGACCGCGACCGGGTGCACGACCAGGTGCTGCACGGCCTGGGCTGGCACCTGCACCGGGTGTTCAGCGTCGACTGGTACGCCGACCGGGCCACCGAGGAGGCCCGCCTGCGGGTGGCGATCGAGAACGCCCTGGCCACCCCGGACGTCTTCGCCGCACCGGACGAGGAACAGCTCTCGATCCGGCCGGCGCAGCCCCCGGAGTGGGCGCTGCCCTACGAGCGGGCCGAGGTGGAGCCGCTGCCGGCGTCCGCCCGCGCCGACGACGGGGTGACCCGGGACCTGCTGGTCCGCGCGGTCGCCCGGATCGCCGAGGTGGAGGGCCCGGTGCACATCGCGACGCTGGTCGGCCGGATCCGGGAGGCGTGGGAGATCAGCCGGGTCACCCAGCCGATCCGCACCGCCATCGAGGAGGCGGTCCGGGCGTCCGGCGCCGGCTTCGACGGCACCTTCGTGACCGCGGCGGACGCGCCGATCCCGGCGGTCCGGGTGCCCGGCGACGGGGTGACCCGCAAGCCGGACCAGGTGGCCGACGCCGAACTTCAGCTGGCCCTGGAATATCTGGTGCTGGACGCGGGCCTGGTCGAGGGCGACGACCTGCTGGCCGCGGCGGGCCGGCTCTTCGGCTGGAGCGGCAACCGGGCCGGTGCGGCCCGGCTCGCCGAGATGCTGGACGACCTGGTCTCGACGGGACGGCTGATCGCGCACCGCAACGGGCTGATCGCCGCTCCGGTCGACGACGACCTGCTCGATCTGCCCGACCCGGCGACGCTGCCGCACCGCGGCGACGCCCGCCGGACGGCCCCGGAGCACGCCACCCGGTGACATCGGCGGATGTTGATAGTGTGCGCCGGTGCTGCGCAGACTATTGATCATCGTGACGTTGACCGGAGCGCTGCTCCCGGGGAGTCCGGCCACCGCCGCGCCGGTCGTGACGGCCACCGCGGCGGGCACGCCGACGGTGAGCCCGGTGGTGCAGAGCGGCCCGCGGAACCTGGTGACCCGTAAGCAGGACACCTACATCACCACGGCCGACTCCGCCGACCACAGCGCCGGCGCGTTCCTGCACATCGGGCTGCACCCGGACAGCAAGAAGAAGTACCGCAGCCTGCTGCAGTTCGACCTCACGAAGCTGCCGCGGTCGACGGTGATCACCAAGGCGTCGCTGCGGCTCTACAACTCGTGGACCGGCTCGTGCGACGGCTGGTGGATGTACGCCACCCCGATCGCCGCCGCCTGGAACCAGAGCACCGTCACCTGGGCCAACCAGCCCGGCACCGTGGCCGACACCAGCCTGCAGGCCTCGGCGTTCTTCGGCATCGGCAACGCCACCGCGCCGGTGCCCTGCCCGGACCACCCGAACTTCGTCGACCCGTCCACCTCCGACGGGCTGCAGCGCCTCGACGTCACCCGGATGGTGCAGCGGTGGGTGTCCGGCGGGCTCGCCAACCACGGGATCATGCTCTCCGCCGGGGAGTCGGACTCCAAGGCGTACAAGGACTTCTGCGCGATGAACCCGGGACCGGTCTCGGCGACCGACCCGTGCACGGTGGCGTACCACATCCCGACGCTGGAGATCGAGTTCAACACCGGCCGGTCGGTGATCGCCACCACCAACGGCCACGCCGACACCAAGGCCATCGAGCTGTACGACGGCTCCGACCCGGCCGCCTGGGACACCGCCGGACCGTTCCAGCGGTGGGCGCCGGACAAGTACCACTCGATCACCGACACCAACCTGGTCCCGGCCGGCACGTGGGGCGGCGGCGTCGACGTCAAGCTGCGCCCGGCCGGCCACTACGGCAGCGGGCAGGTCATGGTGGTGGCCGACAACCGCAGCGGGTTCGTCGGGGTCGTCCCGTACCCGGCGCTGGCCGGCCGCAAGTTCGGCGTCAACGTCGGCGGGACCGGGGTCAGCAACGTGCACGGCGCCGAACTGATGCCGGACGGCAACGTGGCGGTGGCCCTGTCGCTCAGCGGCAAGGTGCAGGTCTACTCGGCGGCGCAGGGGCAGAACTGGCCGGCCGACCGCAGCCCGCTCACCGAGGTCGCGCTGCCCGGCGCGCACCAGGTGCTCTACGACCCGGCCGGTCCGTGGCTGTGGGCGATCGGCGACAACCTGCTGGTCAAGTACCGGTACACGGCCGGCGCGCTGTCCGTCCTGGACTCCTACGAGATCCCGCGGCAGCTGCAGTTCGCCCACGATCCGCCCGCGTACGGGCACGACATCAGCCACGTCAGCGGCGATGCGAACCGGCTCTGGGTGGCCGCGAACGCCGGCATCATCCAGTTCGCCAAGACCGAGGGTGGCTCCTGCGCGGTGAACGCCGGCGGCCCCTGGCCCGACCCGGCGAGCAGCGGCGTCGGCACGCGCTGGTGCGCCGACCACCCGAACGCGGCGGTCGTCAACGCGACCCGGATGGCGAAGAGCATCGCCGACGACCCGGCCACCGGGCGGGTCGCCCGGGTCTACGGGAACATCAACAACGAGAGCAACGGCAGCGCCGTCCAGTTCATCGACCCGGGCAACCCGTCGGTGACCGACGGGGCCGGCGTCTCGGCGGTCTACTACAAGGCCCGCTGGATGGTTCCCGCCTACTGATCAGCGGGCGTACCGGGCGTGCGGCACCGCGACCGGCCAGAGTTCGTCGCGCACTCGCCGGCAGTGCGCGACGATCGCCCGGTCGCGGGTCTCCGCGCCGCCGGCGAACGACCCGTCCGCGGCGAACAGGGTGAACACCACCCGCTCGCGGTCGAAGAGCCAGAAGTCGTCGGCGGCCAGGGCGAGGCCGTTCACCGCGTCCCGGCGCAGCCAGCGGATGTCCTCGCCGGCCTCGATGTTCGAGGCGGAGATGGTCAGCAGCCATCGGGTGTAGTCGCGGTGCGGCACCGAGACGACCCGCAGCCGCTCCACCCGGCGGCCCGCCGAGGTGGCCCGCCGGATCAGGTCCAGCCACGGTTTCTGCCAGGCGAGGTCGTCCGGCTCACCGGCCAGGAAGCGGCGGATCGGCTCGGACTCCTCGGGAAGGTCGTACTGATCGGCGACCTCCAGATGGAACGCCGAACTCTCGAACGTCTGGAACAGCTCGTCGAACGCGCTGTTCTCGAGCAGTCGCATGCCGGATCCTCCCCGCACCCGATGGCACACCGCGTATCACGATGGTCACTGAGGGTGCGGAAGGTCCAGTCGATGGCACCGAAACGTGCAAGTTGCGGAAAACTCGAGATCACCCGTTGCGCCATTCGGCGGTCGGCAGGTGCGAGCCGGCCTGCGGGCCCATCAGCAGCATGCCGCCGTCGACCACCCAGGACGCCCCGGTGACATAGGCGGCGTCCGGCCCGGCCAGCATCGCCACCACGGCCGCCACTTCATTGGCGTCGCCCGGGCGGCCCACCGGCACGCCGGGGCGCTCCACCGTGTGCGGGTCGACGTCCTCGTTGCCGGTCATCGGCGTCGCGATCTCGCCCGGCGCCACCGCGTTCACGGTGATCCCGGCCGCCGCCAGCTCCTGGGCCATCACCTTGGTGAGCAGGCCCAGCCCGCCCTTGGCCGCGCAGTAGGCGCCCGAGCCGACCCGGGGCGCGTGCTCGTGCACGCTGGTGATGTTGATGATCCGCCCGCCCCGGCGGTCGGCGATCATGCGCCGCGCGGCCCGCTGTGCGCAGAGGAACGGGCCGTCCAGGTCCACCGCGAGGACCTCGCGCCACTGCTCGTAGCCGGTGTCGACGACCGGCGTGGAGATGCCGGTCCCGGCGCAGTTGACCAGCACGCCGAGCCCGCCGAGCGCGCCGGCCAGGTCGTCGATCACGTCGGCCGCGCCGGGCAGCCGGGACAGGTCGATCTGGCGTACCTCGGCGGCGCGGCCGGCCTCGCGCACCTTCGCGGCGGTCTGTTCGGCGCCGGCCTTGTCGGAGCGGTAGGTGATCCCGACGTCGAACCCGGCCCGGGCCAGCGCCACCGCGCTGGCCTCGCCGATACCGGAGTCGGCGCCGGTCACGATCGCGATGCGGGCGTAGTCGTCGAAGCGCATGCGGCCTGGTTACCCCGGCACGCTCCGAGGTAACTCGCGGGTGAGCACCTTGCCGGTGGCGTTGCGGGGCAGGGCGTCGAGGAAGACGACGTCGCGCGGGACGCTGAACCGGGCTCGGTGCCGGCGCACGTGCTCGCGCACGGCGTCCGCGTCCAGCCTCTCGTCGTCGCGCAGCACCAGGTAGGCGGCGAGCCGCTGGCCGAACTCGTCGTCCGGCACGCCGATCACGGCCACCTCGCGGACCTGCGGCAGCGCGGCCAGCAGGTCCTCCACCTCGCCGGGATAGACGTTCTCCCCACCGGAGACGATCATGTCGTCCTCCCGGCCGTCGACGAAGAGCCGGCCCGCCTCGTCCTGATGCCCCAGGTCACCGGTGCCGAGCAGGCCGTCCGCCGTGCGGGTGGCGGCGCCGTTCGTGTAGCCCTCGAAGAGCATCTCGTTGGTGACGAACAGCCGGCCCACCGTGCCGGGCGGCACCGGCGCGCCGTCGTCGCCGAGCACCGCGACCCGCGTGCCGTAGGGCGGTCTCCCCGCGGTGGCCGGGGCGGCCCGCAGGTCGGCCGGGGTGGCGATGGAGACCCAGGACGCCTCGGTCGAGCCGTACAGGTTGTAGAGGACGTCGCCGTAGCGGTCCATGAACCGGGTGGCCAGGCCACCCGGCAGAGCCGAGCCGCTCACCGCGGCCACCCGCAGGCCGGGCGCCTTCGCTTGCGCCGGCAGGTCCATCAGCTGCTGCACCATCACGGGTACGGCGATCAGCGCCGCACAGTCGTGTTCGGTCAGCGTGGCGTGCACGTCCGCCGCGCTGAACCGCCGTCGCAGCACGATCGTGGCCCGCAGCGCCAGCGCGATCTGCAGCCCGGCGAAGCCCCAGGTGTGGAAGAGCGGCGCGGAGATCAGGATCCGGTCGCCGGTGCGCAGCGGGATCCGGTCGATCACCGAGCAGAGCGGCCGGAACCCGCCCGGCGTGGGCCGGCGGGCGCCTTTCGGCACGCCGGTGGTGCCGGAGGTCAGCACGATGGTGCGGCCCGGTCGCTCCGGCGGCTCCGGCGCGCCCGGCGGTGCGTTCGCGATCAGGGCGTCGACCCGCCGCTCGTCCAGCGCGTTCTCGATCTCCGCCACCCGGGGAGCGAACTCGTCGTCGTGGATCAGTGCGCGCAGGCCCTGGTCCGCGACGACCGCGGCCAGCTGGGGCGCGGAGAGCCCGGTGTTGATCAGCACCGGGTCGGCGCCGCGGGTGGTCACCCCGACCAGCGCCTCGATCATCCGGGCCGAGTTGCGGCACAGCAGACCGACCCGCTCCCCGGGTTGCACCGGCAGGGCGCGCGCCAGCCGCTGCGAGCGGTCGAGCAGTTCGGCGTACGTCACTTGCCGCTCGTCGTCGACCACGGCGATCCGCTGAGGGCTGCGGGCGGCCGCCTGGCGCAGCTCGCCGGCGAGGCCGAAGCCCCACCGGCCGAGCGCGGCGAACTGGCGCACGATCCGCACCGGGTTCCCCGGCGTGAGCAGCCCCCGCCGGGCCATGGTCGCGGCGATGAACGCGGCGTCCACGGCGGTCAGCGGATCTGCATGCCGGAGATGGCGCGGGCGATGACCAGTCGCTGGATCTCCGAGGTCCCCTCGAAGATGGTGTAGATCTTGGCGTCCCGGAACATCCGCTCCACCGGGTGCTCGCGCAGGTAACCGGCGCCGCCGAGGATCTGCACCGCCTTCTCGGTGACCGCCACGGCCACCTCGCCCGCCTTCAGCTTGGACATCGAACCCTCACCGGCGGCGAACGGGCGGTCGCTGCGGCCCATCCAGGCGGCCCGCCACACCAGCAGCCGCGCGGCGTCGATCTCCATGCGCATGTCGGCGAGGGCGAACGCGATCGCCTGGTTCTCGATGATCGGACGGCCGAACTGGACCCGGGTCTTCGCGTACTCCAGCGCGTACTCGTACGCCGCGCGGGCGATGCCGATCGCCTGCGCGCCCACCGCCGGCCGGGAGAGCTCGAAGGTCCGCATCGCGGCCTGCTTCGACGCCCGCTGGCCCTCGCGCGCCTTGGCCAGGCGCCGGTCCAGGGCCTCCTTGCCGCCGAGCAGGCAGCTGCCCGGCACCCGCACGTCGTCGAGAAAGACGTCCGCGGTGTGCGAGGCGCGCAGGCCGAGCTTCTTCAGCTTCTTCGTGCCGGCCAGGCCCTTCGTCCCGGGCGGCACGACGAACGCCGCCTGCCCGCGCGAGCCCAGCGACGGGTCCACGCTGGCGGTGACCACGTGCACGTTGGCGATGCCGCCGTTGGTGGCGTAGGCCTTCTGCCCGCTGAGCACCCACTCGTCGGTCGCCTCGTGGTAGACCGCCCGGGTGCGCATCGACGCCACATCGGAGCCGGCCTCCGGCTCGGTGCTGCAGAACGCCGCCACCTTCGGGTCGTCGGCGTCGCCGAAGCACTGCGGCACCCACTCGACGAGTTGCTCCGGCGTACCCGAGCCGTAGATCGCGGCGACCGCGAGCGACGTGCCGGAGATCGCCATGCCGATCCCGCCGTCACCCCAGAACAGCTCCTCGTTGGCGACCGGCAGGCTCAGCCCGCTCGTGTCGGACCAGGTGTTGACCAGGAACTCGAAGCCGTAGAGCCCGATCTTCGCCGCCTCCTGCAGGACCGGCCAGGGAGTCTCCTCCCGCTCGTCCCACTCGGCGGCGGCGGGCCTGATCACCGACTCGGCGAAGCCGTGCACCCAGTCGCGCAGCTCCTGTTGCTCCTCGTTGAGATCGAGCCAGAACTCCACGCGAATCAGCCCTTCCGGCAGCAGGTTAACTCGCCGGTAACTTTAGGAGTGACCCACCCCACTGACAAGCCCGTCGATGCAAAGCGGGACCGCGGCGTTCTCCGCCGCGGCCCCGCTACGCCGATCAGAGGCCGACCGGGCCGCCGTCGGCGCGCCAGGTGACGATCACGGCGGGCTTGGCGTAGTCGCCGTCCGGCCAGACCGAGGCCGGCTTCTCCACCGAGGCGCCGGTGATCTCGCCGGGGTGCTGGACCGCGACGAAGACCGAACGGTCGTCGCCGGTGATGAACGGGCCGCAGGTCTCCGCGCCCTTGGGCACGGTGAGGAACTGCTTGAGGTGGCCCCGCTCCTTACCCTCGATCGCGGTGGCGAACAGGCCGTCGTTGCTGCCCAGCGCGTTGCCGTCGGTCGAGATCCACAGGTTGCCGGCGCTGTCGAAGGCGACGTTGTCCGGGCAGGAGATCGGCGAGACGGCGTTCTTGTCGTACCCACCGAAGTAGGTGTCGGCCGCCTTCGGGTCGCCGCAGACGATCGGCAGCGACCAGGTGAAGCTGGTGCCGGTGTGGTCGTTGCGGTCCTCGACGATCTCGAAGATGTGACCGTGCTTGTTGGCGTTGCGCGGGTTGGCCTCGTCGGCCGGCGCGTTGGTACCGACACCGCGGTTGGTGTTGTTCGTCATCGCCGCGTAGATCTTGCCGGTGCGCAGGCTGGGCTGCACGTCCTCGGGCCGGTCCATCTTGGTGGCGCCGACCGCGTCGCCGGCGAGCCGGGTGAAGGTCAGCACGTCGGCCGCGGTCATGCCGGGGACGTACGACTTGTTGCCGGAGACCAGCTTGATCCACACACCCTTGCCGTCGAACTTGCCGTCCGAGGGCAGCTTGCCGGTGCCGTCGATCTCGGCGGCCGGGCTGTCCCCGGTCACCTTGGCGACGTAGAGCGTGCCGGACTCCAACAGCGTCAGGTTGTGCTTGCGCGCCCACGGCGACTTGCTGTCGATGTACTTCTTGTCCGAGACGAACTTGTACAGGTAGTCGAAGCGCTCGTCGTCACCCATGTACGCGACGACGTGCCCGCTGCGGGCCACGATGACGTTGGCGCCCTCGTGCTTGAACCGGCCCATCGCGGTGTGCTTGCGCGGCGGGGCGTCCGGGTCGAACGGGTCGACCTCGACGATCCAGCCGAAGCGGTTCGCCTCGTTCGGGTGCTTGGCCAGGTCGAAGCGCTCCTGCGCCCGGTCCCACTTGCGGTTGCCGCTGGGGTAACGGGCGCTGGTGGAGAACCCGTAGCGGGCCAGCTTCGGCTTGGCGTCGGCGGGCGCCTGGTCGCCACCGACGAAGTACTGGTTGAAGTTCTCCTCGCCGGAGAGCACCGTGCCCCACGGGGTGACGCCGCCGGCGCAGTTGTTGAGCGTGCCGATCACGATCCGGCCGGACGGGTCCGCAGCGGTCTGGAGCAGCGGCGTGCCGGCCGCGGGCCCCGTCAGCTTGAACTTGGTGTCCAGCGCCGTGATCCGGCGGTTGAAGTAGAGGCGGCGGCTCTTGACCGGCTTCCACCGGCCGCTGCGGCCGACCCGCTCGATCTCCACGACGGAGAGGCCGTGGGCCGCCATCGCGACCTTGAGCTGCTCCACGGAGAGGTTGTCCAGGCCGGTGAAGCCCGGGAACATCAGGTCCTCGTTGGTGTACTCGTGGTTGACCACGAGCAGCGCGCGGTCCTTGCTTCCCGGGATCGGCAGCACCCCGACGAAGTCGTTGTTGTAGCCGAACTGCTTCGACTGGCTCGCCGCGGTCTGGTTGTGCAGGTCGAACGCGGGCGCACCGGGCACCACCGCGTCGCCCCAGCGCATGACCACCTCGGTGCGGTAGCCGTCCGGGATGGTGACCGCGTCCAGGGTGTTCGGCGCGACCGGCTCGAAGGTCAGCTTGCCGGCCTTGATCGGATGGTGCCGGGCGGCGGTCTCGACCGGCGCCGCGGCCGCAGCGGGCCCCGCCGCCGCTGCGGCCGCGCCACCGAAGCCGAGGACCATCGCGCCGACGGCGCCGGCGCGGACCACGCCGCGGCGGCTCATCTCGGCGTTGACGATGTCGCCCAGGTACGGGTTGGCGGACTCGTTCGGTGCAGGGTGGTCACACGCGTTGCCACAGCGGTACAGACAGGTCATCGCGTCCCGGCTGCCGCCACTGTGGCCCAGCAGCGGAAGCAGACGACGAATCTTGTCGGGCATCAAATCTCCTCGGTCTCACGTCACCGGTGGTGACGGGCTGACCGGACGCTAAGGAGCCCAGATGTGGCCTCCACCCAGGCGAGGTGCCCCTCAGGTGAACGAGACATGAACGTCCGTTTCGTGCAGCGCTGCAAAATTCCTGCGCCACCCCGGCCGGCGTTCTCGCTGGTGAACGTTAACAACATCGCGATCTCGCGACCGTAAAGGCTCTTTAGCAGGACAGACATCGACGCCGGACTCTTGACAGGGCCGTTGATGTTTGCGTACACATTGCAGAGCCTCTCCATCCGAAACATCCCCGACACACCGTTGCGATCCGCATCGGAGGAGCCCCATGCCCAAAATCCCGACCCGCCTGGTGGGCGCGGCCGCTGTTCTGGTCTCGCTCCCACTGGCGGTCGCCCCGCCGGTCTCCGCGGCCGCCGTCGAACCGGACTACACCATCTCGGTGAAACCGGGCGCGACCGGCGCGGCCATCCCCAAGTCCATGTACGGCGTCTTCTTCGAGGACATCAACTACGCGGCCGACGGCGGCCTCTACGCCGAGCTGGTCCGCAACCGCTCGTTCGAGTTCCTGCCGGTCGACAACCGCTCCTACAACGGCCTGACCGGCTGGACGGCGACCGGCACGGCGACCACCGTGAACGACGACCAGCGGCTCAACGAGCGCAACCGCACGTACCTGCGGCTGACCGGCCCGGCCGGCGTCACCAACGCCGGCTACAACACCGGGCTGGCCGTGGAGAGGGGCGACCGCTACGACTTCTCGGTGTGGGCCCGCGCCGACGCCGGCGCCTCGCTGAAGGTCTCGCTGCACACCGCGGCCGGCACCGCGCTCGCCGCCCCGATCACCGTCGCGGTCAAGAGCGACACCTGGACGAAGTACACCGGCACCCTGCGCGCCACCGCCACCAGCGACGTGGGCCGGCTCTCCGTGCAGACCGACGGGACCGGCACCCTGCGGCTCGACGAGGTCTCGCTGTTCCCGCAGGAGACCTACAAGGGCCGCGACAACGGCCTGCGCAAGGACCTGGCCGAGAAGATCGCCGCGCTGAAGCCGGGCTTCGTCCGCTTCCCCGGCGGCTGCCTGGTCAACACCAACAGCCACTATCCGTACGACGCGGCGAACAACTATCCGCGGGCCCGGTCCTACCAGTGGAAGGACACCGTCGGACCGGTCGAGACGCGGGCCACCAACGCCAACTTCTGGGGCTACAACCAGTCCTACGGTCTCGGCTACTACGAGTACTTCCAGTTCTCCGAGGACATCGGCGCCATGCCGCTGCCGGTCGTCCCGGCCATGGTCGTCGGCTGCGGCCAGAACCGGGCCACCAACGACGAGGCGCTGCTGGCCAAGCACATCCAGGACACCCTGGACCTGATCGAGTTCGCCAACGGGCCGGTCACCTCGACCTGGGGCAGGCTGCGCGCCGAGATGGGCCACCCGAAGCCGTTCGGCCTCACCCACCTCGGGGTCGGCAACGAGGAGAACCTGCCGGAGGAGTACTGGGCGGCGTTCCTCAAGTTCGAGGCCGCGATCAAGGCGAAGCACCCGAACATCACGGTGATCAGCAACTCCGGGCCGGACGACCAGGGCGCCACCTTCGAGAACCTGTGGGCGAAGAACCGGGCGCACGGCTCGGACATGGTCGACGAGCACTACTACAACAGCCCGAGCTGGTTCCTGCAGAACAACGCGCGCTACGACAGCTACGACCGCAACGGGCCGAAGGTGTTCCTCGGCGAGTACGCGTCGCTGGACAACAAGCTGTTCAACTCGCTGGCCGAGGCCGCGTACATGACCGGCCTGGAGCGCAACGCCGACGTGGTGAAGATGGCGTCCTACGCCCCGCTGCTGGCGAACATCGACAACGTGCAGTGGCGGCCGGACATGATCTGGTTCGACAACGACGAGTCGTGGGGCTCCACCAGCTACCAGGTGCAGAAGCTGTTCATGAACAACGTCGGTGACCGGGTGGTCCCGTCGACGGCCAGCGGCAACGTGCTGCAGCCGAAGCCGATCACCGGCGCGGTCGGGCTCTCCACCTGGCGGACCGCCGCGGTCTACGACGACGTGAAGGTCACCAGGCCGGACGGCACCGTGCTGTTCAGCGACGACTTCAACGACGGGAACGCGGACGGCTGGACCGCCGTGCAGCCGCGCGGCGCCTGGAGCGTCACGAACAACGCCTACACCCAGACCGACACCGCCTCCGAGGACACCATGGTCAAGGCGGCCACGATCAGCGAGACCGACTACGACTACACGCTGACGGCCACCAAGACCGCCGGCGCCGAGGGCTTCCTGGTCGCGTTCGGCATCCAGGAGACCGGGCAGTTCTACTGGTGGAACCTGGGCGGCTGGAACAACACCCAGGGCGCCGTCGAGAAGGGCATCACCAGCGCCAAGGAGCAGATCCTCACCAAGCCCAACTCGGTCGAGACCGGAAAGACCTACAACCTCAAAGTCCAGGTACGGGGTACGAAGGTGACCCTGTTCCTCGACGGGGTCGAGTGGGGCAGCTTCGACGACAACAAGGTGAGCGAACCGTTCGCGCAGGTCATCACCGAGGACACGAAAGCCCGCGAGCTGATCGTCAAGGTGGTGAACGCGCAGGACACCGCGGCCGTAACGAAGATCGACCTGGCCGGCCGCAAGGTGGCCCGGACCGCGCGGATGACCGTGATCACCGGTGACCCGGGTGAGCAGAACACCCGCTCCGCCGAGCCGATCCAGCCGGTGACCAGCACGGTCAGTGGCATCGGCTCGACCTTCACCCGCGAGTTTCCGGCGAACTCGGTCACCTTCCTGCGCATCAAGACCCGATAGGTGGAGCTCATGAATCGTCGTACCCTGCTGCGGGGTTCTCTCGGGGTGAGCGCCGCCGGCGCGCTGGGCGCGCTCGCGGCCAGCGGCGCGGAAGGCGCGCCCCAGCTCCGCAGCGATGCTGAAATCTACGGTGTGCCCACCGTCGACCCCCTGATCACCCAGCGCGCCGACCCGTTCATCACCAGGCCGGTCGGCGGCATGTACTACTTCACCGGCTCGGTGCCGGAGTACGACCGCCTGGTCGTGCGCGGCGCGCCGACCATCGCCGGGCTGAAGGACGCCGAGGAGACCGTGATCTGGCGGCGCCCGGCCAGCGGCACCATGGCCGGGCACATCTGGGCGCCGGAACTGCACCGCATCGGCGGCAAGTGGTACATCTACTTCGCCGCCGGCGACTCCGACGACGTGTTCCGGATCCGGACCTACGTCATGGAGTCGGCCCTCGACGACCCGCGCGACCCGGCCGGCTGGACCCTCAAGGGCAAGCTGATCACCGAGTGGGAGGGCTTCACGCTCGACGCCACCACTTTCGCCCACCGCGGGAAGCAGTACCTGGTGTGGGCGCAGAGCGAGCCGGAGATCGCGGTCAACACCAGCCTCTACATCGCCGAGATGGCGAACCCGTGGACGCTGAAGAGCAAGCCGACCCGGATCGCCACGCCCACCAGGAGCTGGGAGATCCAGGGCTTCAAGGTCAACGAGGGCCCGGCCGTGCTGATCCGCAACGGCAAGGTGTTCCTGGTGTTCTCGGCCAGCGCCACCGACGCCCGGTACTGCATGGGCCTGCTCACCGCGGACGCCTCCGACAATCTGCTGGACCGCGCGAGCTGGGTGAAGAGCCCGGACCCGATCTTCGTCACCAACCGGGCGACTTCCCGCTTCGGTCCCGGGCACAACTCGTTCACCGTGGCCGAGGACGGGAAGACCGACGTGCTGGTCTACCACGCCCGCGACTACGAGGCGATCACCGGCGACCCGCTGTACGACCCGAACCGGCACACCCGGGTGCAGAAGCTGTACTGGCACTCCGACGGCACGCCGCTGTTCGGCATCCCGGTCGGTGCGGGCGGGCCGATCGTCCGGCTCTCCCCCAGCGACTCGCCGCGCTCGTTCGTCAAGCACACCGGTGACGCGATCGTCGCCGAGCGGGCGCCGCGGGAGCTGGAGCTGACCCAGTTCCGGTTCGTCGCGGCGGCGGACGGCACCGAGACGATCCAGTCGGTGGACCAGCCGGCGAAGTTCGTCACGGTCAGCGGCGGCACGGTGTCGCTCGGCGCCACCGGCACGCCGGTGGTCCGGGCGGCGTCCCGCGACGGGGTGACCATCCGGGTCACCACCGGTGGCTACCTGCGGCACGTCGCCGGGCAGATCACCGTCGGCAGCAAGGCCACGGTCTTCAAGCTCAGCTAGCTGAAAGATCACCGGCACAGCCTCCCCGGCTGTGTCGGTGATCTCATCACTTAAAGAGGACTTCTAGACTCCTCTTTTAGTAGGTTCGTCTCGTGCGACTGAACCGCTCCACCGACATCGGGCTCCGGATCCTGATGCTCGCCGCAGCCCGGCCCGAGGATCTGCTCACCATCGACGAGCTGGCCGCCTCGGTCGCGGTGCCGCGCAGCCACCTCGCCAAGGTGGTCCAGCGGCTGCAGCACCTCGGCTTGCTCGACACCGTGCGCGGCCGCGGCGGCGGCGTCCGGCTGGCCACCGAGGCGGCCGGCGCCTCGGTCGGCCGGCTGGTCCGCGACCTGGAGGGCGAGACCGAGGTGGTGGACTGCGCCGGGCTGTCGCCCTGCCCGCTGAGCAGCGGCCAGTGCCGGCTCCGGGGCGCGCTGCGCGTCGCACAGGAGGCGTTCTACGCCTCACTCGACCCGATCACCATCGGCGACCTGGCCGCCCCGCCGGTCCGCCAGATCCTGCTCACCCTCGGCCGCCCCTGACCCACCCGGCTGACGCCCAGTGCTGCCTCCGCCCGCGCGAAGCAGCACCCACCGTCAGCCCGCCCACCCGGCTGACGCCGAGCGCTGCTCGCGAGCGCGCGAAGCGACGCTCAGCGCCAGCCCGCCCACCCGGCTGACGCCCAGTGCTGCCTCCGCCCGCGCGGAGCGGCGCTCGGCGTCAGCCGGGAGAACTCGGAGGAACCATGCTGTCCGCATCCAGCGCCCCGGTCATCGAGGCGACCCTGCCCGTCGTCGGCGAGCACCTCGAAACCATCTCCGGCGTCTTCTACCGGACGATGATCGGTGAGAACCCGGAGCTGCTGAACCTGTTCAGCCGCAGCGCCCAGGCCACCGGCGAGCAGCGCAGCGCGCTCAGCGGAGCGGTCGCGGCATACGCGGCGCACCTGATCGGCGCCGGGCCGGACGGGGTCGCCTTCGAGCACATCGTGGAGCGCATCGCCCAGCGGCACTGCGCGCTCGGGATCCGGCCGGAGCAGTACACGATGGTCGGCCGCTACCTGCTGCGGGCGGTGGGCGAGGTGCTCGGTGACGCGGTCACGCCGGAGATCGCCGCCGCCTGGGACGAGGTCTACTGGCTCTTCGCCGCGCGGCTGATCGGCCGGGAGGCCCGCATCTACGCCGAGGCCGGGGTGGACGGCGCCGACCCGTGGCGGGAGTACACGGTGGCCCAGAAGATCGCCGAGGCCCACGACACCGTCTCGTTCGTGCTGGTCCCGGCGGACGGCGGCCCGGCTCCGCACTTCAAGCCCGGCCAATACGTCACGGTCGCCGCCGATCTGCCCGGCGCCGGGCGCCAGCTGCGGCAGTACTCGCTGTCGCAGGCCGCCACCGGCGGCACACTGCGGATCACGGTACGGCGGGTCCGCGGCGCCGGCGGTGCCCCGGACGGGGTGGTCTCCGGTTACCTGCACGACCACGTGTCGGCCGGGGACCGGCTGCGGCTCAGCCAGCCGTACGGCGACCTCACGCTGCGGGCCGGCGACAGCCCGTTGCTGCTGGTCAGCGCCGGGGTGGGGATCACCCCGATGGCGGCGATCCTGGAGCACGTGGCCCGGACCCAGCCGACCCGGGAGGTCGTCGCGGTGCACGCCGACCGCACCCCGCAGCGGCACCCGCTGCGCACCGACATGAGCGGCAACGGCGCCCGGCTGCGCACCTTCCGGAGCCTGTCCTGGTACGAGCAGCCGGCCGGCGAACCGGACACCTACGCCGGGCGGATCGACACCGACCTGATCCCGCTGCACCCGGACGCCGAGGTCTACCTGTGCGGACCGGTCCCGTTCATGCAGTCGGTGCGCGCCGGCCTGCACCGCCGGGGCATCCCCGACGAGCGGATCCGCTACGAGGTCTTCGGCTCCGAGCAGTGGCGCCCCGTGCCCGTCCCCGCCTGACCCCTCCGTGTCCGCCTGACCCCTCAGTGCCCGTCCCCGCCCGCCCCTCCGCGCCCGTCTCGCCTGACCCCTCCGCGCCGATTTCGGGGATGGGCGAGACGGCGGGGTGGCCTCAAGTGGGCGGCCGGGGCGTCGATATTGCGGGGCGTGTTGACCGTTGACGCTCCTCAGACCAGCGCCCCGCCGGTGGCCTCCGTCCGGGACCGGGCCGTGGACGCCACCGGGCTGGCGTTCATGCAGGTGGACCGGGCCGGGCTGATCCGGGACTGGAATCCGGCCGCGGAGCGGCTCTTCGGCTGGCGCCGCGAGGAGATCCTCGGTCAGCCGCTGGCCGACACCATCGTGCCGCCGGCGCTGCGGGCGGCGCACAGCGCCGGTTTCGCCCGCCGCCTGGTGGTCGGCGACGGTGACGCCGTCGGCCGCCGCGTCGAGGTTCCGGCCCGCCACCGTGACGGCCGTGAGCTGCACATCTCCATGCTGATCGACTCGCTCGGCGCGGACGGTTACGCCGCGTTCATCTCGGACGAGACCGACGGGCACCGGGCCCGGCAGGAGCTGCAGCGCAGCAACACCCTGATCAGCGCGATCCTGCAGCACACCACCGCGATGATCTCGGCGAAGGACCTGGACGGCCGCTACCTGTTCGTCAACGGCGAGTACGAGCGGATCTTCCAGGTCACCGCCGCGGACATCGTCGGCCGCACCGAGTCGGAGTTGGTCTCCGCCTCGGTGGCCGCGGTCGGCCGGGCCCACGACGTCGCCGTCATCGGGACCGGCACGGCCAAGACCGTCCTGGAGGAGGTCCCGTTCGGCGACGACATCCGCCAGTACGTGGTCACCCGGGTGCCGCTCACCGACCCGGACGGCTCCGTCTACGGCGTCTGCACGATCGCCATCGACGACACCACCCGGCGGCGCAGCGAGGCCGCGCTCGCCGCCGGCGAGAAGCGGTTCTGGAACACGGTCAACAACGCGCCCGGGATGCTCTACCGGTTCCGGATGGAGCCGGACGGCACCACCCGCTTCAGTTTCGTCTCCGAGGCGAGCCGGGAGGTCTTCCACCTGGAGCCGCAGGAGATCATCGCGACCCCGAACCGGGCGATCGAGACCATCGCCGAGGAGGACCGGCAGTCCTTCATCGCCAGTGTGCTGGAGTCTGCCCGCACCCTGCAGCGCTGGGAGTGGCGGGGCAGCGCGGTCCGCCGCGACGGCACCCGCTGCTGGCTGTACGGCGTCTCCCGGCCGCACCGCGAGCCCGGCGGCGCGACCGTCTGGGACGGCATGCTGCTGGACCGCACCCGCGAGCACAACACCGAGCACGACCTGGCCGACCTCGTGGACCGGCTGGCCACGGCGTCGTTCGTGGCGCCCGCCGGCCCGAACCTGCCGGCCGCGCTCGAAGCCCTCGTGGTTCCGGAGGAGCACGCGAGCCTCGCCGAACTCTGGGCCGACGCCGTACGCGGCGAGCGGGTGGACGCCACGCGTACCGGTGCCGCCGGTCCCGTCCACATCCGGCTGCGCACCCACCGCGAGGGGGACGACGCCATGATCGCGGTCGCCTGCTTCGAGCGGGGACGCACCCCGTGACCGGGCCCGGTTCGGGTCCGCGCAGCCCGCGTCAGCTCGGCGAGATCGGCGTACCGCTGACGCCGATGCCGTCGAGCACCTCGTTCGCCCAGATCGAGGCCGCGCTCGCCGCGGACGCGCTGGCGCCCGGCGTGATCGTCCGGACCGCGACCGGTCACCGGCTGCTCAGCCGGGCCGTCGTCGAACGGGCCCGGCACGCCGGCCTCGGCCCGGCCGACCTGGCCGGCGCCGACGCGCTGGAGCTCGCGGCCGGCACCGACATCGACGTCGCCGCCGAGGCCGCGCTGGCCCGGCCCGGCGTGGAGCGCGAGGAGCCGGTGCTGATCAGCTGGCCGGACGGCCGGTTCGGCGCCGCCTCGGTGATCGAGCTGCTGGCGGCGGTGGCCGGCCGGTTCGCCCGGATGTCACGGACCGACTCGCTGACCGGGCTGCCGAACCGGGCCCGGGTGCAGGCGGAGGGGCAGCGCCGGCTCGACGCCGGGGAACTGGCCGCGGTGATCCACCTGGGCCTGGACCGGTTCCAGGACGCCAACGACGTGCTCGGCCATCACGGCGCGGACACCCTGCTGAACCTGGTCGCGGCCGCGTTGCGGGACGCCTGCGGCGCCGGGAACCTGGCGGCGCGGCTCGACGGCGACCAGTTCGTCGTGCTCGTCGCCGAGCTGCCGCCCGGGCAGAGCCCGCAGGCTGTCGGCCGCCGTCTGGCCGCCGGCATCCGCGGGCCGCACCCGGTCGACGGGCTGCCGATCAGCGTCGAGGCGAGCGTCGGGATCAGTCCGGCGGATCACCACGACGTGACCGTGCTGATGCGCCGGGCGGCCGCCGCGATGCGCCGCGCCAAGCACGAGCGGACCGGCGTGGTGGAGTGGGCGCCGGGGCTGGACACCAACCAGCGGGTCGACCTGCGGCAGCTCACCGAGTTGCGGGCCGGCCTGCGCTCGGGGCACCTGCGGCTGCACTACCAGCCGCTGCACGACGCCCGCAGCCGGGAGCTGCACGGGGTGGAGGCCCTCGTACGCTGGCAGCACCCCCAGCGTGGCCTGCTGCCACCCGGCGTGTTCCTGCCCGACGCCGAGCGCTCCGACGTGATCCTGGAGCTGACCGACTGGGTGCTCGCCGAGGCCCTGCACCAGGCCGCGGTCTGGCACCGGGCCGGCCACCACGTGCCGGTGTCGGTCAACCTGCCGCCGGCCTACCTGGCGCAGGACCGGGCCGTGCCGACCATCCGCACCCTGCTCGACCTGGAGCGGCTGCCGCCGTCCCTGCTCACCGTGGAGATCACCGAGACCGCCGTGCTGACCCGGCCGGACCTGGTGGCCGCGCAGCTCACCGAGTTGCGGGCCACCGGCGTGCGGGCCGCCATCGACGACTTCGGCACCGGGTACACCTCACTGGGCCTGCTGCCGCAGCTGCCGATCGACGAGCTGAAGATCGACCGCTCGTTCGTGGTGCGGATGCACGACTCCCCCGCGCACGCCACCATCATCGACTCGGTCATCGCGATCGCCCGTTCGCTCGGGATGACCGTGGTGGCCGAGGGCGTGGAGGACGAGCCCACCGCCGCCGACCTGGCGGCGGCCGGCGTCGACCTGCTGCAGGGTTACCACCTCAACCGGCCTCAGCCCGCTGAGGCGCTGCCTCTTCCACCCGCTCGATGAAGTCGGCGGGGTCCAGGCGGGCGGTGCGCCGGCGGTACTCGACCGCCTTGCCCGGCCAGTTGGTGACGACCCGGCCGGAGGCGGTCCGGTACCAGCTCTGGCACCCGGTCCAGACGCTGTCGGCGAGACGTTCCTGAATCTCCTGGTCGTAGACGGTGGCGCGCTCCGCCCGTACCTCCAAGGGGTTGCCCTCGGCGGCGACCCGCCGCACCGCTTGCGCGAGATAGCGCGCCTGGGACTCGTGGAAGTAGATGACCGAGGTGTTGCCGGTGTTGGTGTTCGGCCCGTAGATCAGGAACATGTTCGGGAAGCCGGGCACGGTCATGCCGAGGTACGCGTGCGCGCCGCCCCGCCACTCGTCCTCCAGGCGCACGCCGTCACGCCCGGTGATCCGGATCGGCGCGAGGAACTCGGTCGCCGCGAAGCCGGTGCCGTAGACGAGCACGTCGCACGGGTGCTCCACACCGTCCGCGGTCCGCACGCCGTCCGGGGTGATCTCCTCGATCTTCTCGGTGACCAGGTCGACGTCGGGCCGGGTCAGGGCGGGCAGCCAGGCGTTGGTGAAGAGCACCCGCTTGCAGCCGAGCGGTTCCACCGGGGTGACCTTGGCGCGCAGCTCCGGGTCGCGCACCTGCCAGCGGCGCTGCGCCCACGAATAGCCGCGGACCAGCGGGTTGACCACCGGGTTGCCGGCCACCGCGGCGCCCTGGATCAACGTCAACCCCCAGGTCGCGGCCCGGGAGAGCCGCATCAGGAGGGGCACTTTCCGGTACGCGGCGCGGCGCACCGGACCGTAGCGGCGATCCGGCTTGGGCAGGGTCCAGGGTGCCGTGCGCTGGAAGACGGTGACCCGGTCGGCCCGGCCGGCGATCTCCGGAACGAGCTGGATGACGCTGGCGCCGGTGCCGATCACCCCGATCCGGCGGCCGTCGACCGGCACGTCCGGATCCCACTGGGCGGTGTGCATCGCCGGGCCGCGGAAGGTCTCGGCGCCCGGCAGCGAGGGGATGCTGGGCCGGGAGAGCTGGCCGACCGCGGGGACCAGCACATCGGCTTCCAGCGTGACACCGTCGGTGAGGGTGATGCACCATTGCCGCCCGTCCCAGGAGGCAGAAGCCACCTCGACGCCGAACCGGATAAGCCCGCTCACACCTGATTTCTCAGCACATCGATTCAAATAGCTGATTATCTCTTCGCGCGGCGGATAGCGGCGCGACCAGTCCGGGTTCAGCGCGAACGAGAACGAGTAGAGCGGCGCCGGCACGTCGCAGGCGCACCCCGGATAGGTGTTGTCCCGCCACACCCCGCCGAGCCGGTCGGCCTTCTCCAGCAGCACGATGTCGCGGAACCCCTGCCGCAGCAGCTCGGCCGCGGCCGCCACCCCGCCGAACCCGGCCCCGATGATCGCCACCCGGGTCATGACACGATCCGCAGGGCCGCCGGTGCGCCCACCGGCACCACCGGGTTCTTCGGCGCCACCGGCTCCACCCGCCGGTACTCCGCCCCGGCCGGGGGCCGCGGATCCGGCTCACCGGCGTTCGGCCAGAAGGACATCGCCCGCTCGGCGAGGGCCGTGATGGTCAGCGACGGGTTCACGCCCAGATTGGCCGCGACCACCGAACCGTCCGCCACGTGCAGCCCCGGATAGCCGAAGAGCCGCTGATAGGGATCGACCACCCCGCTGCCGGGATCGGCGCCGATCGCGCAGCCGCCGATGAAGTGGCCGGTCACCGGCCGTCCGGCCACCTCGGTCCAGGAGCCGAGCGGCACCCCGTCGATCTTCTCCGCGGTGCGGCGGGCCACGTCGTGGGCGGCCGGGTTCCACAGCGGGTTGGGCTCGCCGATGCCGGGCCGGCTGGTCAGCCGGCCGCGCTTGCGGTAGACCGTGATCGAGTTGTCCAGCGGCTGCATCGCCAGCAGCACCATGGTCTGCCGCGACCAGTCCCGCGGCGACAGATAGAGCCGCAGGTCCCTGCCGGCGCGGGCCAGGGTCCGGGCGGCGAACATCCAGCGGCTCCGGCCGCCGGTGTCCCCGACCAGGACCGTGCCGAGCAGGCCGAGCAGGTTGCTGCCGGGTCCGTACCGGACCGGCTCGACGTGGGTCACCGGGTCCGGGTAGATCGACGAGGTGACCGCGACGCCGTGGCTGTAGTCCCGGTCGCGGCGGCGGGTGCGGGCGCCCAGGATCGACTCCGAGTTGGTGCGGCTCAGCTCGCCGAGCCGGGCCGAGATCTTCGGGAGCGGGCCGCCGTCGCGCATCCGGTGCAGCAGCCGCTGGGTCCCGAGCGCGCCGGCCGCGAAGACCACCTGCCCGGCGGTGAACCGCCGGCGCTTCAGGCCACCGGTCCGCCGGGTGTCCACCGCGTAACCGCCGCCGGGCAGCGGGGTGACCGTGCGGACCGTGGTGAGTGGATGGACCACCGCGCCCGCCCGCTCGGCCAGGTAGAGGTAGTTCTTCACGGTCGTGTTCTTCGCGTTGCGGCGGCAGCCGGTCATGCAGGCCCCGCAGAACGTGCAGGTCCGCCGGGCGGGGCCGACCCCGCCGAAGAACGGGTCCGGCACGTCGGCGCCGGCTTCGTCGCCGAAGAGCACACCCACCGGGGTACGACGGTACGACGCCCCCACGCCGAGATCGTCGGCGACCGCCTTGAGGGCATGGTCGGCGGCCGTCTCCACGGGGTTGACCGTCACGCCCAGCATCCGGTTGGCCTGCGCGTAGTACGGGGCCAGCTCGGACTTCCAGTCGGTGATCGCGGCCCACTGCGGGTCGGCGTAGAACGGGTCGGGTGGCTCGTACAGGGTGTTGGCGTATCCCAGCGAACCACCGCCGACGCCGGCGCCGGAGAGCACCAGCACGTCCTTGAGCAGGGTCAGCCGCAGGATGCCGTAGCAGCCGAGCGCCGGAGCGTACACATAGTCACGCAGCCGCCAGGAGGTCTTGGCGAACTGCTCGTCGGTGAAGCGCCGGCCCGCCTCGAGCACGCCGACCCGGTAACCCTTCTCGGTCAGACGCAGCGCGGTCACGCTCCCGCCGAAGCCGGAGCCGACGACGAGAACGTCGTAGTCGTGCGACATCGCCGTACCATCACACCCTTATTGGCAACATGTCAACAACGGGCTTCCGGTTGTGGCTCGGAGCGCCAAACCCTGGTTGGCTGAGGCGATGACGGAGCTCTCGCACAGCCGGCGCGGGCAGGGACCCCCGCTCGTGCTGATCCACGGCATCGGCAGCCACTGGCAGGTGTGGTCGCCGGTTCTCGACACGGTGAGCCGGCACCGTGAGGTGATCGCCCTCGATCTGCCCGGTTTCGGCGACTCCCCGCCCTGGCCCGCGCCGCCGCCGGGCGGTACCGCGCCGGGTTCGGTCGCCCACCTCGCCGACGAGGTGACCGCGTTCCTCGACCGGCTCGGCGTGCGGCAGCCCGAGGTGGCCGGCAGCTCGCTGGGCGGCGGCATCGCCCTCGAACTGGGCCGGCGCGGGCTGGCCCGGCGCGTCACCGCCTTCTCCCCGGTCGGCTTCTGGGGCGGCGCCGGGCGCCGCTGGTGCCAGGCCGTCGTCGGCGCGGCCCGCACCGGCGCGGAACGCCTCGGGCCGGCACTCCCCCGGATCATGGACTCGCGCGCCGGCCGGGCCGCGTTCTGCGCGGTCTTCTACGCCCATCCGGCCCGGCTGGACGCCGCCGACTGCCTGCTCGCGGCCCGCGCGCTGGCCGCCGCGCCCGGCTTCGCCGACGCGCGGCGCAGCTTCGGCCGCCTGCGCCCCTGGACCTACACCGACGCCGGCGAGCTGGTCCGCATCCCGGTCACCATCGCCTGGGGTACGCGCGACGCGGTCCTGCCCTACCGCACCCAGGCACGGCGCGCCCGGACCGTGCTGCCGACCGCCCGCCACGTACGCCTACCGGGCTGCGGCCACCTCCCGTTCGCCGACGACCCAGCCGCCTGCGCCCGCCTGCTCCTCTCCCCCTGACCCCCAACACCCCGCGCCAGCTCCCACCCCAGCCCGCACCTCCCCGTGCGAACTCCCCACCACCAGCCCGCATCTCCCACGCCAACTCCCCACCACCAGCCCGCACCTTCCCGTCGACACGCCCACTACACGCTGGCCCACCGTGGAGACTTGCGCCCCGTTTCGCACGCCGCCACTGGCCGCGCGCTCCGCGACGGCAACAGTCGTCCGAATTGCCCGGTGACGGCGACACGCCAACCCACGCAATTCGGCACGGCAAACCAACCGCAATTCGGCACGGCAACCCACCGCGATCGGTCGGCTATCCGCGGCATTTTCCGCTTTCCGACGCCGCCGCACGAGATCTTGGCAATTCCGGGTTCGAATATGGGCGAAAGTAGCCAAGATTCGCGGATAGCCCACCGTGAGGAAAGTAAAAGCACAGCGCACCGTGCTCCACAGACCGCCAGCCAGCACAGCCCAGCGCGGGGTCGGGACTGTCCGGTGAACAGTGGAGCTCGGCTGACCGTCAGTGTCGTTCCCGGCCGGTCGAAGCAGCCCTGCGGCGCAGCCGGACGGACCGGCTGGCCGTCGGGGCTGTGTATGCGCGCTCAGGACAGCACTGAGAGCCAGCCGACCAGGATCGGCATTAGCGGGACGCGCTCACGACCGGACGTTCCCGTTCGGGCGCGGCACGCCACAACCTCACACACCGCCAGCCGGCGCGGGCCGGCGTGGGGACTTCACGTCGCGTGTGTTGCTGCTTCACGGGCTGTCGGCGGAGGGCGGGGGCACACGGGGTCTCCGCGTGCTTATGCCCGGCGGTCGCCGGGCGGCCCGGAGCGGCTGGATGATCGCGTTTGGGCACGGGCGCTCTCGTCAGCCGTACCGAGAAAAAAACGCTATCGGGTGAGCCAAGTGACCAGCATGACCAGCAGGAAGATCAGGCCGGTGGCGAGGGTGACCGTCGCGACGAGCGTGTTCACGCCGGACTCCGAGCGGGCCGGGCGCTCGACCGGTGTGGCCAGGTTGCCCACGGTGGAGAGGACGCGCGCGCCGGCCACCCGCAGGCGGCGCGCCCAGACGTGGACCTGGTCCTCTCCGGACATCCGACCCACCTCCTCGCTCGACCGGTCAACGACCCATGGGCGGAACAGTGATGCGGCGCCGGGCACGGCACTGCGACACTCTGCGTGCCGGGTACGGATCACCGTCGAGAGGGGATCGCATGGACGGGCTGCGGGAGGCCGCCAAGCTGCTGGCGCAGGCGCAGCGGGTGGCGGTCTTCACCGGCGCCGGCATCTCGGCCGAGAGCGGCGTGCCCACCTTCCGGGACGCGCTGACCGGCCTCTGGGAACGCTTCGACGCCCAGTCGCTCGCCACCCCGCAGGCCTTCCAGGACGATCCCGACCTGGTCTGGGGCTGGTACGAGTGGCGCCGCCACCGCGTCAGCAGCGTCCGGCCGAACCCCGGGCACCACGCGGTGGCCGCGATCGAGGCGCACGCCCCGCAGGCCACCGTCGTCACCCAGAACGTCGACGACCTGCACGAACGCGCCGGTTCGGCGCAGCCCGTCCACCTGCACGGCAGCCTGTTCGCGCCGCGGTGTTCGGTCTGTGCCGAACCGGCCACGCTGCCCGCCCCGGCCGGTGAGCCGGAGGACGGCCGCCGGCTCACCCCGCCGGCGTGCGCCACCTGCGGCGGCCTGATCCGTCCGGGTGTCGTCTGGTTCGGCGAGGCCCTGCCGGAGGCCGCCCTGGAAGCGGCGGTTCGCGCGGCGGCCGGCTCCGACGTGCTGCTGACCATCGGCACGTCCGGACTGGTCTATCCGGCCGCCGAGATCCCCCGGCTCGCCGCCCGCTCCGGCGCCGCGGTGATCCAGGTGAACCCGCAGCCCACGCCGCTGGACCCGATCGCCCGGGTGAACCTGCACGGCCCGGCCGCCCGGTGCCTGCCCGAGCTGGTCGCGGCCGCCTGGCCCTAGAGCGGGCGCTCCCGCAGGGGGCCCTTGCGGACCTTGTTGGAGCCGGTGCGCGGCAGGTCGTCGACCACGTCGACGTAGACCGGGATCTTGTACTTGGCGAGCCGGCCGGCCAGGAAGGCCGGCACGTCGGCCGGGTCCAGGTGGCTGCCCGGCATCGGTACGACGAACGCCCGCCCCACCTCGCCCCACTTCTCGTCGGGCACCCCGACCACGGCCGCCTCCGCCACCGCCGGATGTTCGAAGATCGCCGCCTCCACCTCGGCCGGGTACACGTTCTCGCCGCCGGAGATGAACATGTCCTTGGTCCGGTCGACGATCCGGAAGTGCCCGTGCTCGTCGATCACCGCCAGGTCGCCGGTACGGAACCAGTCGCCGTCGGTGAAGGCCGCCGCGGTCGCCGCCTCGTCGTTCCAGTAACCGGGCGTGACGTTCGGGCCCCGGACCAGCACCTCTCCCGGCGAACCCTCGATGCGTACGTCGGTGAAGAACACCGGCAGCCCGGCCGACCCGACGTGCTCGCGGCTCTCCCGCGCTTCCAGGAAGGTCGCGCCGGGCGCGGTCTCGGTCATCCCGTAGCCCTGGCAGAAGGCGAGGCCCCGCTCCTGATAGGTGCGGATCAGCGCCTCCGGCACCGGCGCGCCGCCGGTCATCAGGTTGCGCACCGAGGAGAGGTCGGCATCGGCCCAGCGGGGTGACTGGGCCAGCCCGGCGAACATCGTGGACACCCCGAACATCCAGGTCACCCGGTGCCGGGCGATCAGGTCGAAGCACTCGTCGACGTTCCAGGCCGGCATGATCACCGAGGTGCCGCCCTTGAGGAACGTCGGCAGCAGGCACTGGTTGAGCGCCGCGACGTGGAACAGCGGGGCGCTGACCAGGGTGACCTCGTCGCTTGCCACGTCGACGCAGACCAGCAGGTTGTAGCAGTTCCAGATCAGGTTGCCGTGGGTGAGCATGGCGCCTTTGGGGTTGCCGGTGGTCCCCGAGGTGTAGAGGATGCAGGCCACGTCGTCGTGCGTCACCGGTTCGTCGAGTTCGACCGGCTCATACGCGAGGAACGCTTCATACGCTTGAAGCCCAATTTTTACCGAAATATCAGCATCAACCGGCTGAGCGTGGATCAGCGCGACCGCCGCGCTATCGCGAAGCTGATACTCGATCTCCGGCTGCGTGAGCCGGAAGTTCAGCGGGACAAAAACCGCCCCCAGGACATACGTGGCGAACATCGTCTCCACGAACGCCGGATGGTTCTGCCCCAGATAGGCGACCCGGTCACCGCGCCGCACCCCTGCGTCCCGCAGAGCCCCCGCCAGCCGGAGGATCCGCCGGTGCAGCTCGGCATAGGTGACCGGCCGGTCCTCGAAGACCAGGGCGGTGCGGCCGGGCGACATCGCCGCCCGGCGCGCCGGCCACGATCCGAGACCCTGGTTACGCATAGTGCCGGTAGACCGGGCGGGCCACACAGGCCGGCTTCGACGAGCCGTCCACCTCGATCGTGAAGTCGAAGGTGCTCTGCACGCCGTTGCCGGGCACGTCCTCGACGCTGACCACCTTCGCGTTCAGGCGGATCTTCGCGCCGACCCGGACCGGGCTGGGGAAACGCACCTTCTCCAGGCCGTAGTTGACGCCCATCTTGATGCCCTCGACCCGCAGCAGGCTGGAGAAGAGCGGGATGACCAGCGACAGCGTGAGGTAACCGTGGGCGATCGGGCCACCGAACGGGCCGGCCTTGGCACGCTCGACGTCCACGTGGATCCACTGGTGGTCGCCGGTGGCGTCGGCGAACGTGTTCACCCGCTCCTGGGTGATCTCCAGCCACTCGGACGAGCCGAGGTCCTGCCCGACGAGCGACTTGAGTCCGTCGAGGCCGTTCACGGTGGTGGTCATTTGGCGTTCTCCCTGAATAGAAGGCGGGCGGCGTTGTCACGAAGAATCTTGGGACGGACGGCGGGCTTGATGTCGAGCGTCTCGAAGTCGGCGAGCCAGCGGTCCGGGGTGATCACCGGGTAGTCCGAGCCGAACAGCACCTTGTCCTGGAGCAGGCTGTTCGCGTACCGGACCAGCTGGGGCGGGAAGTACTTGGGTGACCAGCCGGAGAGGTCGATGTGGACGTGCTCCTTGTGCGTGGCGACCGCGAGCGCCTCGTCCTGCCACGGGAAGGACGGGTGGGCCAGGATGATCCGCAGGTCCGGGAAGTCCACGGCGACGTCGTCGACGAGCATCGGGTTGGAGTACTTCAGGCGGATCCCGCCGCCGCCGCGAACCCGGGCGCCGATGCCGGTCTGCCCGGTGTGGAACAGCGCGACCGCCCCGAGGTCCTCGATGGCTTCGTAGAGCGGGTACGCCATCCGGTCGTCCGGCGCGAACCCCTGGATGCTCGGGTGGAACTTGAAGCCTCTGACGTTGAACTGCTCGACGAGCCGCCGGGCCTCGCGGACTCCGGCGCGACCCTTGTGCGGGTCGATGCTGGCGAACGGGATCAGGACGTCCGCGTGCTCGGCGCAGTTCGCCGCGATCTCCTCGTTGGCGATCCGCGGATGTCCGGTGGCGTGCTCGGCGTCGACCGTGAAGACGACCGCCGCCATGCGGCGCGAACGGTAGTAGTCAGCCATCTCGTCGATCGTCGGCTGCCGGTGGCCGTGCGCCTTGAAGTAGTCGGCCGAGGCGCCGAGCAGCGCCGGGTCCAGCGAGGTGTGCCCGTCCCTGCTGACCTCGGCGTGCGTGTGCACGTCGATCGCGGTGAGCTCCTCGACGTTCATGACCGGGGCGCCGGGATGCCGTAGGTCTCCGGCTCGAAGTCCCAGGACGCCTCGATCGCGTCGGCCGTCCAGCCGCCGTCGGCATATTTGACCGACCGCTCCGCCGGGTGCGACCACAGCGCCAGCCTGTCGCCGCCGATCCCGATCGCCTGGCCGGTGATGTCCTTCGACGCGTCCGAGGCGAGGAACGTGATCAGCCCGGTGACGTCCTCGACGGTTCCCAGCCCTTCGTCGCGGCGCAGCCAGGCGGGGAACGGCTGCCCGGTCCGCTCGGCCTCCTCGATCACCGGGGCGAACGCCGGGATGGTCCTGGTCATCTCGGTGGCGGCGACCGGCACCACCGCGTTCACCGTGATCCCGGCGCGGCCGAGCTCCATCGCCCAGGTCCGCGCCATCGCCGCGATGCCGGCCTTGGCGGCCGCGTAGTTGGTCTGCCCGAAGTTGCCCCGCTGCCCGGCCGGCGACGAGATCAGGATCAGCCGGCCGCCCTCGCCCTGCTCCCGCATCCGGATCGCGGCGGCGCGGGCGCAGGTGAAGGTGCCGCGCAGGTGCACGTCGATCACCGCGTCGAAGTCCTCGTCGGACATCTTCCAGAGCACCCGGTCGCGCAGGATGCCGGCGTTGGTGATCAGCACGTCGAGCCGGCCGAAACGCTCCACGGCCGCGGCGACCAGCCGGTCCGCGGTCTCGCTGCTGCCGACCGCAGCCGCCACGCCCACCGAGCCCGGGATCTCGGCGACCGCCGCGTCCACGACCGCCTGGTCCACGTCGTTGACGACCACCGAGGCGCCGGCCGCGGCGAGCGCCTTCGCGTAGGCGAGACCGAGCCCGCGCCCACTGCCGGTGACGATGGCGACCCTGCCAGTCAGATCCATGCTCATCAACCTCTCACACTTCCCACGGGCGCGTCATCAACAGGAATCCTGTTGATCTCGATCCTGGTAGACGATCAGGTTTCCTGTCAATGGGGTAATCTGTCGGCCCGTGCGAAACCGAGGAGCCCCGTGATGCCGTCCCTGCTCTACCTGGTCAAACAGCTCGAACTCGCGGTCCGCAGCCACCTCGACGAGCTGGTCCGCTCCGCCGGCATCACCGCGCTGCAGTACACCGCGCTCACCGTCCTGGAACGCCACGACGGCCTCTCCGCCGCCCAGCTCGCCCGCGACTCGTTCGTCACCGCCCAGTCGATGGCCGACATGGTGCGCGCCCTGGAGACCCGCGGCCTGATCCGCCGCGAACGCAACGCCGGCAACCGCCGCGAACTGCTCATCCGCCTCACCGACGACGGCCGCGCCCTCCTGGCGTCGGTCGCCGAGCCGGTCCGCTCCCTGGAAGAACGCATGATCAGCAAGCTGACAGCCGCCGAGGCGGCCGGCTTCCGCCAGTCACTGGTGAGCGCGTGGCAGGCCCTGACATAACCCCTTCTCCGTACGCGCTACACCTCCCCAGACACCACCCCGCCCGTGGCCATGCGCGATCACCCACAACCCCAGGCCCCAGCGCGACCGCCGGGAAACAGCACGTGGCTGAGCCTCACACGCCCCGCCCCCACCCAGCCACCGCGAAAATCGCCGGTCCACGCCCCGCCACCCCCCTGCCACCCCACCCCACCCCACCGGCCCGCGCCCACAATCCCCCAGCCGCCCCCGCGCCCCCGCCCGGCCACACCCGCACATCCCGCCCGCGCATCCCGCCCGGCCGCGGCCCATGCAACTGACCGGCCCCGCCCGCGCGGGCTTGAGCCTCACCCTCGCGGCAACCCCGGCCGTAGCCCATCCCGGCAACCAGCACCCCATGACCCGCACCAGCTACGGCCGAACCCACTCAGCCGTAGCCCACACCGGGATACCGCGACCGAATACCCGCATGGGCTACGGCCGAGCCCGTCAGCGGCCCGGTCGTGGGCGCAGGAGTGTCCGTTCGCGAGCGCATGCCAACGCCCGTCTTGGTCAGCCGGCACTCCGCGCTGCTCAAGCGCGCACACACAGCCCGAGTGGCCAGCCGATTCCTCCGGCTGCACCCGAGAGCTGCCTCAGCCGGCCTGAGACGACACTGACCGGCAGCCGAACCGCCCGGCCGCGCCTGAGAGCTGCCGAGGCCGGGCCGAGAGGGCGCTGACCGGCAGCCGGACCGCCCGGCTGGGGCTGAGAGCTGCCGAGGCCGGGCCGAGAGGGCGCTGACCGGCAGCCGAACCGCCCGGCTGGGGCTGAGAGCTGCCGAGGCCGGGCCGAGAGGGCGCTGACCGGCAGCCGAACCGCCCGGCTGGGGCTGGGAGCTGCCGAGGCCGGGCCGAGAGGGCGCTGACCGGCAGCTGGACCGCCCGGCTGGGGCTGGGAGCTGCTGAGGCTGGGGTGGGTGGCTGCGGTGGCGGGGAGCTAGGCGGGGTCGAGAGGGGTCAGGGCGGGGAAGGCGGCCTCGATGTCGCGGGCGGCGGCCAGGGCGACATGGTCGGCGTGCTGGCGGGCGATCACCTGCACGCCGAGCGGGCGGCGGCCGGACAGTCCGGTGGGGACGGCGACCGCGGGCAGGCCCAGGAAGTTGGCGGTCACCAGCAAACGGTGGGCACGCCACAGCTCCGTGGCCGCGGCGGGGCCGCTCAGGTCGTACCCGATCAAGGGCATGGGCTGGGTGGTGACCGGCCCGAGGAGCACTGGATAGCGGGAGTGGAACTCCCGCCAGGCCGCCGCGTGCACGAAGCGCTCGGCCCACGCGTTCTGGTAGGCGGCCGAGGTGTCCAGCAGGTCGACGTCGGCGATGTTGTCGCGGAAGTACTGGACGGTGCCGGCTGACAGCGGGCCGGGGAAGACGCCGGGGGTGAGCAGCATCGGCGCGTTCTCGGTGGAGGAGAGCTGCCGCCAGAGGGTGGCGCATCGGTCCACGGCGGGTGGTGAGACCTCCTCCACCTCCCATCCGGCAGCGGCCAGCGCGGACGCGGCTGATCTGACGGCTGAAGCGACCTCGGGATCGACGCCCCAACCGGCGGGGTCGACGGTCACCGCTGCCCGCCGCGGGCCGTCGTAGGAACGCGGGTGGGGCACCGTCAGGGACAGCGGGTCGAAGTCGTCGGCGCCGTGCATGACGCTGAAGAGCAGGTCGAGGTCGGCGACGGAGCGGGCGAGCGGGCCGTTCACCGCCATGTGCTGGAGGGAGAGCGGCAGCGGCTCGACGGCCCGCGACGGCGCGGGCACCCGGCCGGCGGACGGGCGCAGGGCGGTGATGCCGGCGGCGTGGGCCGGCAGCCGCAGCGAGCCGCCGTAGTCGTTGCCGAGCCCGGCGGCGGCCATGCCGGTGGCGACCGCCACCGCGTCGCCGCCGCTCGAACCGCCGGGGACGCGGGCCGGGTCCCACGGGTTGACGGTTCGCCCGAACAGGTCGTTGTCGGTGTCCCAGCGCAGCCCGATGTCCGGCATGTTGCCGCGCCCGACCGGGATCGCCCCGGCGGCGAGCAGCCGGTCGACGAGGGTGGCGTTCGCCGGCGGAACGGCACCGGCGGCGAACGGCAGCCCGGACGTGGTCGCCGACCAGGTGAGGTCGATGTTCTCCTTCACGGTGATCGGTACGCCGGCCAGCGGGCCCGGGTCCGCACCGGCGGCGATCCGGGCGTCCAGTGCGGCGGCCGCGGCGCGGGCCTGGTCGGCGAGCACCACCGTCACGGCGTTGACCTTGGGGTTCACCGAGGCGATCCGGTCGAGGTGGGCGTCGACGACCGCAGCGGCGGTGAGCCGGCCGTCGCGCACCCGGGCGGCGATCTCGGTCGCGGTGAGGTTGTTCATCGAAGGACCTTTCACAGGACGGTCAGGGTGAGGCGGGTGTCGCCGAGGTGGAGGCGCTGGCGGTTGGGGGTGGTCTTGCCGGCCAGCCAGCGGTGCTCGCCGGTCCCGGGGGCCGGCACGAACTCCGGGGCGTCGCTGCTGGCCACGGTCAGCCGCAGGGCATGGCCGGCGGCCAGCCGGTAACCGGTGTGGCCGAGGTCGAGCGAGACGGGAAAGCTGTCGCCCGGGTCGAGGACGGTCTGCTGCCCGCGGGCGATCAGCCGGGCGCTGCCGTCCGGGGCGACGTCGGCCAGGCGGGCGAACAGGTCCATCTCCGGCCCGTCCGAGCCGGCGACGGTGTCGAGGCGGATCGGGCCGGCCAGGTCCAGCGGTTCGGTTCGCGGTGCGGCGGTGAAGGTGAGCACGTCGGCGCGTTCGGCGAGGGAACTCTCGTCCGGGTATTCGGCGAGGAACGCGAAGGCGTCGCCGGCCGGCGACGGCACCGGGTCGGCGGCGTCGTGCGTCCAGGTCACGGTGCCGGCGGGGCCGGGCCGGGAGCCGAGGCCGCCGTCCGCAGCCGGGTGCAGCACGATCTCGTGCGCCGACGGCGGCGGCCAGCTCGGGCAGGTGCGCCACGACGGGTCCCCGGAACCGGCGAGCTGCCACCGCACCCGCGGCAGGGTGGTGTCCCGCCCGCGCAGGAACACGTCGAAGAACTCGATCGCCGGGTCCAGGTATCGCGGCAGGAACGACGGGGCGGTGTTCGGCACGCCGCGCTCGAAGTGGCTGTTGTTCTCGTGATCGATCGCCTCGAGCAGCAGGTATTCGTTGCTCGCCCAGGCCGGCCGCCGCTGCAGTTCCCGGTGGTCGTGCCACTGCCAGGGCGCGCAGTTGTCCCACCAGCCGACGGTCATCAGCACCGGCACGGCCGGCGCGTCGAACGGATGCCCGGCCGGGAAGCGCCGCAGGTTCACCGGGTGCGGGAACCACATGTCGTACGACGCCGACCGGCTGCCCACCGCCGCGAAGAACTCCTCGACCTGGGCCGCGTACGGCCGCCGCGTCCAGTCGAGCTCCCAGAACAGCATGTCCCGATCGTGGAACACGCTGAGCGGGTAGAACCGGGCGACGCCCATCTCCACGTCGTGGGTGCGCTTTCCCGGAACCGGCCCGGGCAGCTCACCGAGCCGGGTGCCGGTGACCCGCGGCGCGATGGCCCGCAGCGCCGGATGCCCGGTGGAGACGGCCGCCCACTGGGTGAACCCGTAGTACGAGTCGCCCCACATCCCGACCACACCGTCCGACCACTCCTGCTGGACGATCCAGTCGAGGGTGTCGTGGCCGTCGTACGCCTCGTTGACGAAGAGCAGCGTCTCGCCCTCGGAGCGGAACTTGCCGCGTACGTCCTGCACCACCATGGTGTAGCCGCGCGCGGTGAAGTAGGCCGCCACCCGCGGCATGAAGGTGTACTCGCCGCATTTGTCGTACGGCAGCCGGGTCAGCACGACCGGGCCGGGCCGCACCTCCCCGCCCGGCAGGTAGACGTCGGTGGCGAGCCGGACGCCGTCGCGCATCCGCACCATGTGCTGCGTGGCGTCCGGGGAGAGCGGCCCCGGCCCGGTTCGCTGCACCGGGATGCTCATCAGAGCACCTCGAAGAAGCGGATGCAGACCTGACCGTTCTCGCCCCGGGCCAGCCCCACGAAGACCGACTCGGCGAGCCATCGGTGCCCCGGCGCGTCGGTGCGGAACACCGGGCTGGTGCGGTAGTAGTAGTCGGTCTCCGGCAGGTCCTCGCCCGCCTCGACCCGGGCGTCAACCTCCGGTGTGGCCCGCCAGAAGCCGCGGTTGCGGATGTCGATCACCGCCCCGTCATCGGCCTGCAGCAGGTAGTGCGCGTCCAGTTCGGTCGTCTGCCCGCGGGTGGTGGACCAGTCCCCGCCGCCGGCGAGCACCCGCCCGGAGAGCCGCGGACCGGACACCGTGCCGCCGGTGATCGGGGTGAACATCAGCACCTCGCCGGGTCCCCGGCCCACGTGCAGGGAGTCGGCCACGTCCACCCGCGCTTCGAAGGCGAAGACCAGCCGCGGATCAGGCAGCGCATGCATGAACATCCTCATTTTCTTTTCCGAAATGACAATCAACTAGGCTGAGGGCAGAGGCGAGAGGGGGCCGGGATGGGACGCCCGAGCATGGCGGCCGCGCGGACCGAGCAGATCATGCAGGCCACCGGCCGGTGCCTGCAGAAGAACGGTCTGGCCGGGACGACCCTGGAGCGGGTGGCCGAGGAGTCCGGGCTCAGCCGCAGCCACGTCCGGCACTACGTCGGCAACCGGGACGACCTGCTCCGCAAGTTCGCCGGCTGGCTCTACACCGGATACGAGGCGGAGTTCATCGGCAAGATCGCCGCGGCGCCCGGCCGGGAGAAACTGCCGATCGCGATGGACTACCTGTTCAGCAGCGGTTTCCTGCCGATCAGCGACGACGACACGGTGATCCGCGAGCTGATCACCGCCGGGATCGCCGACGCGAGCATCCGCGAGACCATGCAGGGCCACTACACGCAGGCGATCCAGGCGGTGGAGAACGCGCTCGCCGCCGAGTACCCGGCCGCTTCCCCGGGCGCCCGCCGGTCCGTGGCCTACGGGCTGTGGTGCCTGGCCATGGGCAACTCGATGATGGCCGAGCTCCAGCTGCCGGTCGCCTCCGGCGGGCTGGTCCGCGCCGCGGCGGAAGGTCTGCTGGAACGGCTCAGCCACGACTGACCGCCCGGGACGGCACCCAGCCGGGACGCGGCACCGATCCGATCAGCCGGCGGGTGTACTCGGCGGAGGGTTCGGTGAGCACCCGCTCGACCGGTCCGGACTCGACCACTGCGCCGCGGGACATCACCACCACGTCCTCGCAGACGTGCCGCACCACCGACAGGTCGTGGGTGATGAACAGGTAGGCCACCCCGGTCGCCGCGCGGGCGTCGACCAGCAGGTTGAGGATCTGCGCCTGGATGGAGACGTCCAGCGCGGCCACCGCCTCGTCCAGGACCAGCAGTTTCGGGCCGGGGGCGAGCGCGCGGGCGATCGCCACCCGCTGCCGCTGCCCGCCGGAGAGCGCCCGCGGCAGGGCTTCGCCCAGCCGGCGGTCCAGCCCGACGAGATCGAGCAGTTCGCCCGCGCGCGCTTCGCGCGCCGGCCGGTCCAGCGCGGTGTGATGTCTCAGCACCTCCACCAGGCAGCTGCGCACGGTCTGCCGCCGGTCGAGGCTCTGATACGGGTCCTGGAACACCATCTGTACGACCGAAGCACGGTGCCGCCGGTCCGCGAGGGAGGTCGCACCGTTCAGCAGCACGGTTCCCGAGGTGGCCCGTTCCAGCCCGGTGACGATCCGGGCGCAGGTGGTCTTGCCGGAGCCGGACTCGCCGACCAGGGCCAGGGATCCGCCGGCCGGCACGGAGAAGCTCACCCCGTCCACCGCGACGAACCCGCCCTTGAAGACTTTCCGCAGATCACGAACCTCTAGCACGGCACCTCCAGGTGACAGGCGGCGGATCCGGGGCCGATGGCCAGCAGCGCCGGGCGCACCGATCGGCAGCGCTCCTCGGCGTGCGGGCAGCGGTCGGCGAAGACGCAGCCGGCGGGCACGGCGTCCGCCGACTGCGGGACGCCCGGCACCGTCTCCAGCCGTTCGCCCGGCGGCACCGTGCCGGGGCGCGACCGCAGCAGCGCCCGGGTGTACGGGTGCCGCGCGTCCGAGTGCAGCCGCCCGGCGGGCAGGATCTCGACGATCTCCCCGGCGTACATGACCGCGATCCGGTCGCAGACCGCGGCGGCCAGCTCCAGGTCGTGCGAGATGAACAGCAGCGCGGCCGAGCGCCGGTGCCGCTGCTCGTTGAGGATCGCCACCACCTCCTCCTGCGTGGTCACGTCGAGGGCGGTGGTCGGTTCGTCGGCCAGGATCAGCCGCGGCTCGCCGGCCAGGGCGGCGGCGATCACCACCCGCTGCAACAGCCCGCCGCTCAGCTCGTACGGTCGCTGCCCGAGCCTGCGCTCGACGTGGTCGACGCCGACCTCGGCGAGCAACCCGGCAGCGCGCCGCGTCGCCTCGGCTCTGCCGAGGCCCTGGTCCCGCAGCACCTCGGTGAGGAAGTCGCCGACCGTGCGCACCGGGTTGACCGTGGCGCGCGGGTCCTGGAAGACCATGGCCACCTCGCGCGACCGCATCCGGCGCAGCTCGGCGGCGGTCATCGCGTGCACGTCGGCGCCGCCGAACCTGACCTTCCCGGCGACGGTGGCGCCCTCCGGCAGCTGCCGCACGACCGACTTGACCGTCATCGACTTGCCCGAGCCGGACTCGCCGACCAGGCCGACCGCCTCCCCGGCGTGCACGTCGAGGGTCACGTCGCGCAGGATCGGCCGCTCCCCCAGCCGGACGCGCAGGCTTTCGAAGCGCAACAACGGCATGCTCATCGCAGATCTCCACCGAATCGACGTGCCAGCCGTTCGGCGAGCGCGGTGAACGCGACCACGGTGACCACGACGGCGACCGCGGCCGCGACGGACTGTTGCGGGAATCCGGCCAGGATCGACGGCTGACCGTTGGCGATCATCAGCCCCCAGTCCGCGGACGGCGGCTGCAGGCCGAGGCCGAGGAACGAGATCGCGGCGAGGTCGATCATCGCGTAGCCGAAACCGATCGCCGCCTGGACCACCAGCAGCGGCGCCAGGTTCGGCAGCAGGTGGCGCAGGCAGATGTGCCAGCCGGAGAAGCCCTGCACGCGCAGCGCCTCGATGTAGGGCAGCGACCGTTCGCGCAGCGCGGCGGCCCGCATGACCCGGGCGATGACCGGCACGAATGCCAGCGACAGCGCCGCCACCGGGGTGACGAATCCGGTGCCGAACAGGGCCGCCACGGTGATCGCCAGGACCAGGCCGGGGAAGGCGAAGAGCACGTCCAGCGCCCGGGAGATCAGGTTGTCGAACCAGCCGCCGAACCAGGCCGCGGTGATCGCGAGCGTGCTGCCCACGGTGCCCGCGGCGAGCACCACGATCAGCGGACCGGTCAGGCTGGTCCGGGCGCCGTGGATCAGCCGGGAGAGCAGGTCGCGGCCCAGGTCGTCGGTGCCGAGCAGGTGCTGCGCCGAGGCTGGGGCGTAGGCGTTCAGCGGATTGACCGCGTTCGGGTCGTGGGGCGCCAGCCAGGGTGCGGCGATCGCGACGCAGACGACCACGAGGCATACCGTTCCGGCCGCCACGGGCACCTTCGTCATCCGGCACGCTCCTTCAGCAGGCGGGGGTCCAGCACCGCGTTGGTGACGTCGACCAGCGTGTTGACCAGCACGAAAACGGTCACCAGCAGCAGCGAGAGGGCCTGCACCACGACCAGGTCCTGGCGGGCGGCGCTCTGCACCAGCAGCGAGCCGAGCCCGCTCACCCCGAACGCCTGCTCGGCCACCGCGGTGCCGGCGAACAGCCCGGCGACGGTGACACCGGAGACCGCGAGGATCGGCGGCGCGGCGTTGCGCAGCACGTGCCGGCGCAGCACCGTGCGGCGCGGCAGTCCGCGGACCCGGGCCGCGGCCACGTGGTCGGCAGCGAGTTCGGCGCGGACCTCGGTCCGGGTGATCCGGCTGACGTAGGCGAGGTAGCCGCCGCTGAGCGCCAGCGCGGGCAGGGTCAGGTGGTGGATCCGGTCCCAGAAGCCGGTGCCGGAGCCGTAGACCGGGAACCAGGACAGCGTCGTCGCGAAGATCCAGATGAGCAGGATCGCGGCCACGAAGGCCGGCGCCGCCATCAGGACCGTGGTGGTCACGGTGAGCAGGCCGTCGACCGCCTTGCCGGCGACGCCGGCCAGCACGCCGGCGGTCACCCCCACGATCAGGATCACCAGCGAGGCGTACGCGACCAGCAGCGCCGTGTTCGCCATGCGAGCCCCGATCAGGGCGGTGACCGGCTCCTTGAGCACCATCGAGTCACCGGGGTCGCCGGAGAGCAGGCCGGAGAGCCAGTGCCAGTACTGCGCCAGGAACGGCTCGTCGAGGTGGTAGCGGGCCCGGATCTCGGCGAGCGCCGCCGGGTTGGGCTGGTGCCCGCCGGCCAGCAGCGTCGCCGGGTCGCCGGGCGCCAGGTACAGCGCCCCGAAGATGATCAGGCTGGCCACCGCCACCGTGGCCACCAGCGCGCCGAGCTTGCGGGTCAGGAACCAGATCACTGTGCTGTTCATGGCATGCCCTTCTGGCCCTCGCCTGCACCGTCACAGGCCGGTGCGGCTGGGTGCCGCTCGGTGCAGGCGGTCATGCCGCGCTGCCCACCAGCGCTGCCCAGGAAGAGCTGATGTAGGAGAAGGAGGCGGGAGGGCCGGTGAGGCGCTTGTTGAGGAACAGGCGGTTGTAGGAGCCGGCGAGCGTGATCTGCAGCTTGGCCGGCCCGAACCTGGCCTGCGCGGCGACGAACTTCTCCGCCGACACCTCCGGGTCGGTCGCCGAGGCAGCCGCCGCCATGTTAGCGATGACCTCGGGGTCGTGGTAGTTGGTCCAGTTGAAGGTGGCGCCCGGGAAGACGAAGCCCGGCGCGTAGTAGAGGGCGCCCGGCACCTCGAGGTAGCCGGTGGTGGCGATCAGGTCGATGCCCTGGCGCAGCGCCGGGTCGTAGAAGAGGCCGGAGAACTCGGCGGGCTGCAACTGCTTGATGGTGACGGTCAGGCCGATCTGCTGGGCGGCCGCCTGGGTGATGGTGGCGGTCTGCAGCAGCGACTGGTCCCCGGCGGGTGTCGCCAGCACCAGGTCGGTCCGGCTCGGGGCGGCCTCGGCCACCAGCTTCCTGGCGGCTTCCACGTCGGCCCTGCTGGTGTCCGGCAGCGCGGCGTACCCGGCGTCGTACACGCTCTTGGCCGGGCTGCCCCGCCAGGCCAGCGGCGGGGTGAAGGTCTTGAGCGGCTCGCCGGCGCCCTTCAGCACGCTGGTGATGAAGCTGGTCTTGTCGATGGCCAGGTCGAGGGCCTGCCGGATCCTCGGATCGGCGGCCGGCCCGTCGGCGGCGACCGCGCCCAGGCTGACCGTCTCGGTGCTCGGCCCGAAGTACAGCCGGCCGGCCTCCGAGCGCTGCAGCGCGGCGATGCTGCCGACCGGGGCGCCGTAGACGCCGTCGACCTCGCCGGCGAGCAGGGCGCTGGTCAGCGTGCTGCTGTCGGTGAGGAAGACGAAGTCGAACGCGGCCGCCTTCGCCCGGCGCCCGGCGTCCCAGTAGGTGTCGTTGCGCTCGGTCGTGATCCGCTGCCCGCTCTGCCAGCCGGCGAGCTTGAACGGGCCGGTGCACATCATCCCGCCGCCGGCGGTGCCGAACGCCGGGCCGGCCTCGGTCGCGTACCTCTGCTGGATGATCGCGCCGGGCACGCCGGCCAGGTCCGGGATGAACTGCACGTCCGGCTTCGTGAAGCGGACCGTCACCTCGCGCGGCCCGGTCTCGTCGATCGAGCCGACGTTGGCGTAGACGTGCGCCGCGTAGGAGGCGACCTTCGGGTCCATGTTGCGCTCGAGGCTGTAGACCACGTCGCCGGCGGTGAGCGGTGAGCCGTCCCAGAACGTCACCCCGTCGCGCAGGGTGATCACCACGGTGGTGGGGTCCTTCTGCGTGACCGCGCTGGCCAGCCCCGGCGACGTGGAGTAGTCGGTCTCCAGGCGCAGCAGGCTCTCACAGAGGTTGGCGACGACCGTGTTGGCCGAGTAGTCGCCGGTGCGGGCCGGGTCGAGGGAGGCCGGCTCGCCGGTGGGCAGTGCCCAGGTCACCTTCGCCACGTCCCCGGTGGCGGCCGGGGTCGTCTCGGCCAGCTCGATCCTGGGGGCGCTCGCCGGCCCGGTGGCCCCGCCGGAGGAGCACCCCGCCAGCGCCACGCCGGCGATCAGCACGCCAGTGATCACCTTATTTATGCGCATGAATATCTCTCCCGGAACGAGGGGATGAGCCACGTGTGGCGTCCGCCTCAGATTCCGCCTCCGGCCATAGATTGTCAATCCTGGAAATCAACTCTTCATGACGGTATGGAGACCAGCGGGTTCACGGACAGCCACACCGACGAAGAACCCGCTGCCCCCTTCCGCCTGCGCCGCAACGGCCGATACGAGGGACATGACCCGTCACGCGTGGTGGATCTACCTGACCGTCGCGTCGGTGGCCGCCGTGGGATACGTGGCCGTGCCGCTGAACCCCACCACCCGCTGGGTGTACGTCCTGATCAACTGCACCGCGCCGGTCGTCTGCTGGTACGGGCTGGTCCGCAACGGCCCGCAACGACGGGCCGGCTGGCTGGTCATCGTGGCCGGCCTGGCCGCCTCCGGGCTCGGCGACGTGATCTTCGCGAGTTACGCCGCGCCCTTCCCGTCGGTGGCGGACGCCCTCTACCTGCTCGGCCACCTCAGCATCGCGATCGGCACGGCGATGCTGGCGGCCCGCGCCGGCCGCACCGCGTTCATCGACGCGGCGGTGATCCTCGCGCCGTTCGCCGGCATCGCGTGGATCCTGGTGGTCGAACCCACGATGGCCGTCGGCGGCAGCCCACTCGCCCAGTTCGTCGCGGTGTCGGCGCCGCTCAGCACGCTCGTCGTGGTGTACTGCGCGCTCGCCCTGGCACTCGGCGTCGAGTTGCGCACCCCGGGCGTACGCGCCCTGCTGATCGGGCTCGTGGCCTGGTTCGTCTCCGACGCCCTCTACACGCATCAGAGCCTCACCGGCACGTACGCCGAAGGGGGTTTGATCGATCTGGGCTGGATGGCGATGCCGGTCCTGATCGCCACCGCCGGCCTGCACCCGTCGATGGTCACCACCACGCCGCGCCGGTCGATGCTGGTCATGCTCACCGTGCCCCGCGCGCTCGTGCTGTTCGGCGCGGCCCTGCTGCTGCCCACCCTGCACCTGTTCTGGGACCCGAGCGCGGGCGTGGCGCTGACCGCCGGAACCTGGGTCTCGGTGGCGCTGGTCGCGTTGCGCCTGATCGCGCCGATCCACGAACTGGCCCGGCGGGCCGGGCACGACGCGCTCACCGGCCTGGTCAACCGCACTCTGCTGATGGACCGGCTGGGGCTGGCGCTCAGCTCCCTGCCGACTGGCGGGCCGGCCCGGGTCGGGCTGCTCTTCTGCGACCTCGACCACTTCAAGACCGTCAACGACAGCCTCGGGCACGACGCCGGCGACCAGCTGCTGGTGGCGATCGCCGAGCGGCTGCGCGAGTCGGTCCGGGCCGGCGACGTGGTCTGCCGGCTCGGCGGCGACGAGTTCGTCGTGCTGATGCCGGCCGTCACCGAGCAGGAGGCGGCGGCCGTCGCCGAACGGATGGCCGAACACCTCGCCCGCCCGCTGCGCCTCGCCGACGGCAGCGACTTCTTCGCGTCGCTCTCGGTCGGCCTGCGCACCACCGGCGACCCCGGCGCCGACGCCGAGGCGCTGCTGCAGGACGCCGACACCGCGATGTACCAGGCCAAAGCCGCCGGGCGCGGCCGGATCGTCCGGTTCGACCAGCAGAGCCGCGCCGAGGCCGTGCAGCGGCTGCGGCGCGAGGCGGACTTCCACCGGGCGCTGACCCGGCCGGGCGAGCTGTTCTGCGTCTACCAGCCGGTGTTCCGGGTCGACGACGGCAGCCTCAGCTCGGTCGAAGCCCTGGCCCGCTGGCAGCACCCGACCGAAGGGGTGCTGCCGCCGGCCGCGTTCGTGCCGGTCGCCGAGGCCACCGGCACGGTCACGCAGCTGTTCGCGGTGGTGCTCGAACAGTCCCTGCACGAGCAGCGCGCCTGGTACAACCGCACCGGCCGGTGGATCCCGGTCGCGGTCAACCTGTCACCGCGCCAGCTCGACAACGCGACGGTCCGGGTGGTGCTGCAGGCGCTGGGCCGGGCCGGCACCCCGGCCACCGCGCTGACCCTGGAGCTGACCGAGGCCGGGCTGGCCGCGCCGGAGACGGTCGCGGCGGCGCTGGGGCCGTTGCGCGGGCTCGGTGTGCGGTTGGCGGTGGACGACTTCGGCACCGGGTACTCGTCGATGGCGCGGGTGGCTGACCACGGGTGGGACATCGTGAAGATCGACCACACGGTGGTGGGTGGGGTCTCGCGGGACCCAGCGCGACGGGCGCTCGCCGATGCGATGGTCGGGATGGCACACGCCCTCGGGATGGAGTCGGTGGCCGAGGGCGTGGACGACGCGGCGGATCTTGCGGTGCTGGGTGAGCTGGGGTGTGAGTACGCGCAGGGGTATCTGCTCGCGCATCCGGCCGACGCCACCGGGATCCTGGAGCTGTTGCCGTCGCCGGCCGCGGTGTAGGCGGGGGCTTGCCGGCGCCGGCAAACCCTCGCCTACACCCCGTCCAGCCGGCCCAGCTGGTCGGCGTCGAGCTTGACGTCGAGCGCCGGCAGCAGATTCTCGAACTGCTCGAACGTGCGCGGACCGATCAACGGCACCACCGGCGGCTCACTCTGATGCAGGTGCCACGCGAGAACCAGCTGGTTCGGCGTCACCCCCACCTCCCCCGCCAGCTCGGTCACCGCGGCCAGCCGCGCGTCGGTGTCCGGACCCGCGTACGACTCCATCATCCAGTGCTCGCGCTGCCGGGCCGGGTCGTCATAGACACCCTTGAGGATCGGCGAGTAGGCGACCAGCGTCAGGTCGCGGTGCGTCGCCAGGTAGTCCCACTGCTCGGCGTCGACGATCGAGGCGTTGTCCAGGCCGGCCCTGCGCCGCAGATAGGAGTGCTGCTGCTGGACCGCGACCGGCGCCGGCCACCCGTACCGGTCGCAGAGCTGCCGGATCGCCTCCAGCCGCCAGGTCCGGACGTTGGACCAGCCCAGGTAGCGGACCTTGCCGGCGGTGACCAGCCCGGCCAGCGCCTCCAGGGTCTCCTCCAGCGGCGTGCTCCGGTCGTCCACGTGCACGTAGTAGAGGTCGACGTGATCGGTGCCGAGCCGCCGCAGGCTGCCGTCGAGGGCGTGCCGCAGGGTGTCCGCGCCGGCGCCGGCGAAGGTGCGCCGGGCCAGGTCCCAGTTCGCCGTGCCGTCAGCGGCCCAGAGGTCCGGCGAGTGCTCCGGCACCGCGCTGCCCTTGGTGGCGAGGAAGACGTCGTCGCGGCGGTTACCGGCCCTCATCCAGCGGCCCAGCAGCTCCTCGCTGTGCCCGCCCCGGCTGCCCGGCTCGGACCACCACTCGTAGCAGTCGGCGGTGTCCAGGAACGAGCCGCCGATCTCGGCATAGCGGTCGAGGATGCGGAACGACGTCTGTTCGTCGGTGGCGTTGCCCATCTGCATGGCGCCGAGCGCGAGCTTGCTGACCTGTTCCCCGGTGCGTCCCAGTTCCATCGTGTCCATGTGCCCGACGCTAGGACCTGGAGCGCGCTCCAGGTCAAACCCCGGGCGTCACCAATTCATGGCGATCGAGGTCGCCTCGTCGCGGACGTCCGGGTCCGGGTGGCGGCGCAGCGAGCGCAGCAGGTCCCGCCATTCCACCGCCCAGTCGTGCCGGAAGCCACGGCCGGCGAGCTGGACCGCGAACAGGCCCCGCGCCAGGTCGCCGCGCCGGCCCAGCTCGGTGGCGAGCGCCAGGATCCGGGCCGGGTCCGTCGCCGTCTCGCACGCCGACACCACCGACGCCACGTGCCGCGCGGCGTGCCAGGCCAGCACCGGGCGGCCGGCGACCAGGTCGGCGGCCTCGTCCAGGTTCTCCAGGCGGCCGAGGCCGATGATCATCCGTACGGCGTGAGCCAGGTATGCCGGCTGCCCGGCGAGCCATCGGGCGACGGCCAGCGCCGGGCCCCGGTCCGCGCCGGAGCCGGCCCGGTTCGACCAGCTCACCACGGCCTGGGCCAGCTCGTCGAGGCGATGCCAGGCGGGGCGGTCGCGTTCGGCGTTCCCCTCGTCGTCGGCGGCGTCCCGCTCGATCAGACGCTCCCAGAGGGGCCGGAGACCGTCGGCGTGCACGGCCTGGATCAGCGGGCCGGCCTCGTAGTGCTCCAGCTCCGCCTCCAGGTCGGCGAGCCGTTCGGTGACCAGCTCGGTGAGGCCGGTGACCCAGGGCGCCCACTCCGGCAGCCGGGTGAAGGCTTCCCGCCGGATCTGCCGGTCGGCGCCGCGGCAGGCGGCGACGATCAGCTCCGCGTACCGCGTGCGGTGGCGCCCGGCGACGCCGGCCGCGGCCGCGGCCAGCACGGCGCGGTGTTCCTCCCGGCTGCCACGCACGCCGGCCGCCAGGATGGTCCAGCTGGGCGCGGACCAGAGCCGGTTGCGCGCGGCGGCCACGATCGCGGTCCGCACGTCCCGGTGCTGGTTCTCCTTCTCGTACGCCCGGAGCAGCGTGGTCATCGACTCTTCCGGCCCGTACCGCCCGAGCAGCCGGGCCGCCTCCTTGCGGCTGGTCACCTTGGTGTCGCCGAGCAGCACGTCGTCGAGCAGGGCGGGCAGGCGGGACGGCGGGAGGTGCCCGGCGACGCGGCTCGCGGCGTACATCGCCACCCGGGCCCGGTCGCCGCCCGCGTGCCGCAGCAGCGTGGTCATCGCCTCGCCGGGCCGGTCCGACCAGGCCAGCGCACCGAGTGCGGCCTCGGCGACCACCACGTCGGCCGCCTCCGCGAAGCGCATCGCGATCGCACCGCCGAGCACCGGCAGGCGGGCCGCCGCGGCCACCGCGCGAGCTCGTGCCGCCGGGGTGGCACCGGCGTCCTCGGCGACGCGGAGCTGCTGTTCGGCGTAGGCGACGTGCTGCCGGGGCAGCCACCGTTCGGCGTGCTCCGGCGGGCCCGGCACCCACCGCACACCGTCCTGCACGAAGCGGCCCCGCGGCGCCTCGTCGAGCACCCGGTCCAGCAGGTCGGTGCGCTCGGTGCAGAGGATCCGCCAGACCGGTGCGACCACCACCGCCGACGCGTCGAAGTCCAGAACCTTGGCGACCCGGGCAGCCCGCGTCCGGGGGTCGGCGAGCCACAGGCTGATCGCGGTGCGGGCCACCGACTCGACGACACCGCGACTGATCGATCGGCGCAGCTGATCCTGAAGTCCGGGCACGAGCCGGGCCCGGCGCCCGAGAGCGTGGACGAGTGCGAACAGTGGCTCGTAGTGGCCGCGGGCCATGCCGGCCTCGATCCAGTCGCGCAACCGGTCGAAGACCAGGGACTCCTGGCCCCGCCGCAGCACCCGGTCGAGCCGGCCCAGCGACGGCATGGTGGAGCGGGCCGCCACCAGGTCGAGGGTGCGCAGCGCCCAGTCCCGCAGGGCCGCCTCGCCGACGTGCTGCCGCAGCACCCCGGCGGCGAGATCACCGAGCGCGCCGAGCGACTGCGCGGAGACGTCTCGTGCCTCCACCGCGTCCGTGGCGAGCCGGGTGAGAGCCGGCGCGAGGTCCGCGGTGACCAGCGCCGCCACGCCGGCCAGGGCGCTCAGCGCGGCCGAGCGGACCGGGTCCTGCTCGTTGCGCAGCCGGTCGAGGGCGCCGACCGCCTCGGCCACCGCCCGTGGGTCGCGC